>CAZLGO010000008.1:0-31322 GCA_964559295.1 uncultured Methanobacteriaceae archaeon | reverse complement strand
TACCAAAAGCTCATATCCAAAAATGGTGATTCCATGAAAGTCAAGGAGATTATGATCCAAGAAGTTGATACAATAGATGAAAATCAAACCTTAAAAGAAGTGTTAAAAAAGGCTGTTGAAAGTAAAAAGGGGAGTTTTATTGTAAAAAGAGACAAAAAAAACGTAGGTATCGTTACAACTTGGGACGTTTTAGAAGCTATCTCTCAGGAGGAGGATCTATCTGAGATCAGAGTCTGTGACGTGATGGAAGAGGATCTTGTTACAATTTCTGCTGACGCAACTTTAAAAGATGCTGCAAAGACGATGGTAGATGAAGTTGTATGGAGACTACCTGTTGAAGAAGAAGGCAGGCTTGTGGGGATAGTAAGTGCAACAGATATCTTTAGGGCAATGGTTGATTAGCTAACTTTCCATACAAGAACATTTGGCTCCCTATGTATCAAACTAAACATTTTTAGATCTGTACCGTTCATGAAGAACATCTTCGTAAACATGGAATCTTCGAGTTCCTTGTTCATAACTATTGTTAAATATGTGCTTTCCTCTTTGATTAAAAAGATAGTAAATGGACTTTCGTCAAAAACAAGCTGATCTTTTGTTATCCTATCATCTTGGATCATGATGATCTTATGTGGTTTTATTATTCCTTGTTCAGTTAATAAACCTGCTAAGATTTCAGTTTCGTTTATCTGCGCAATCACACCATTTTCAGCCTGAATTACGGTTGTGTTGTTTATAAACTGAGGTGTTGCCATTCCTGCTGAGTAGATATAATGTTGTCCCTGATTCTTCTTGAAATCCCAGCTTCCAAAGTAGGACCACCAACCTGCCTTTCCAACCATATCTCCGCTTGTTATAAGGACAAATGGGCTTGGATTATCTGGATGGGTGTACTTTAATACATTTTGAGCCTCTGTTGTGCTTAAATTATATTTGGTTGTCATTACCAATAGGGCTGTCTCTTTATCAACACCCAACACGTTGTTTAATATCTCAACGCTCTTTTTAGTATTTTTGGTGTATTTATCAAGGGTTAAGTAACCTTCATCTCCACTTGTTGTTAACATCCTTAATATTCCAACAGATAGGCTCTCATTGTTTGTTAAAAGAGCTTTTCCAACCCAATATGCTCTTGGGGTGTTCTGAGTCCCACCATCAAAGGTAACTGGTCTGTTTGCAACCACAGCAAAAAGATGACCAAAGTCCCACCATGAGGTTACAACCGTCTCTTTTGGAGTATTTTCACCTATCCATTCTAATGAGTTCCACATGAAATCATCTGTTCCAGGAACCACTGAGGTTGAGATGCTGTATGCACCTGATACAGAAGGATATACTATAAAAGCAATTAAGAGGAGGGCTGCCACAGAACAGTATTGTGGATCTTTTATGTACCTTCTCAAATATTTCACACCAAAACCTACAAAGATCCCTGCACCCAAAGCTATTGGTAGTGAAAATGTGGCAACAAATCTAACACCTTTTGTCATAGCGTATGCAGTAACCAAAAGCCAGATAGAAAGCAATATTGTGTATAAAAGATAATCTTTTTTCTTTTCCATTATGTTTTTTTCTATTTTTTCTTTTCTTTTACTTTTTTTCATTCTTTTTCCTTTTCTTTTTACCTTATTCTCTCCCGAATTATCTTTTTTTACTTCTTTTTCTTTAAATTGCCAAATTAACATTAAAATGCTAATGATTCCAAATACAAATGCCACTATCCCACCAACTCCACTTATAACATCCCAAAGACTTGGAATCTGGAGTTCTGACACAGAAACATATACATTTGGATAAGCGGTCGTCTGAACAAGAGCTTGAAGTTTGGTAAATCCAAATGGCTCAAACAACACTATCACGAACTTCGAAAATCCCAAATAACAACCAACAAAAAAAGAGCTTACGATAATAAAAACAACTAAAGAAAAAAGTTCTGATTGATCCAAAAACCAAGTGATTTTGCTTGAATACTCCTTAATTGGCTTTATAATTTCAATTCCCAAGAGATATTTGGAGATCAAAATATGTACAACAACTATGAGGATGATAAGATAGAACATGTACCACCATCCAACCCATGCCATTGAGAAAAGAAGCATGAAGATGGTGGATAAAAGCACAAAAAACGTTCGCATTTTGATATTTTTTGTGTAGATAGCCTCAACGAAAAACCAAACAATCAAAAGAGGAAGAAGCATGTTAAACATGTCTGTGTCAAAAAATCCTGCAAACGTGTGGGAAAAGTACGTAGGAGCTGTACCAACTAAAATTCCAGCAGTTATCCCACCAAAATCATTTGTAATCCTCCTTACAAAAAAATATGCAGGAATAACACAAAGTGATGCAACAAAAGCGGCCATCCAAAAGCAGACAGTTGTTAAGGACACAGCCCCGAAGAGATTTATAAATTTATAGAAAAATGCAGTAAAATAAACAATCAACGGAGGATAATCAACAGCCCTTCCTGGCGGATAATAGGAATGTAAATCCCAATCTGTGCCATTTATTATCTTATCTCCCAAATAACCATGATCAAGAAAATTCTTAGTTAATCTGTAATTGTAGTAGGAATCCATTTCACTAAAATAAGGAAGTCCGCTCTCATCCTGATATATTGGTTTCATCTGATCAGGGACTCCCGATAAATAAACTGACTGTCCTCTCAGGAAAAACATCATTGAAAATAATAAAATGACGATTATTACAGGTTTATATTTGGATAAAATTTCTTTTGCATTCATGATATCTCCAAAATTGCTTGATGAATATTCATATTAAATTTTTCGATTTTTGGTTTTTTAATTTTTTTGGCTCAAAAAATCACTTTGCGCTCTTTTTGATAATCATATGGATCTTTATGATATCGAATCCAAGGTAAGCTGAATGCTTTCTTTTTTAGCCTTCTCTGTTGTTCCATTGCCCCTTATATGAAAAACGACCACACCTCTTCTCAACAAAGTTTGCGCGATCAGGTGATGTCTGTGACATTTATCTGGATCCTCCTCGCTACACATTATCACAGTTTTTTTATTCCCTGCAAGTTTTATCAACATTGAAATACCTTTGATGTACTCCTCGCTTTTTTCGCTCACGTCATAACAAATTTTCCCCTCTTTATCCTTTTGCATTCCTCCAAGTTTATTTCCTAAATGAATATACTCAATTCCAGTCTCCTCAAGTTTCATTTTTATGTTTTCTTTATTGAAATGCGGAACATATTTGCTGAAGGGAACGCTTCTTATGTCCACCAGAACTTCGATTTCATTTAAATTCAGCAAGTTTAGAAACTTTTCAAATTCAACATTACTGTGTCCAATTGTATAAACTTTAGTGGATGCTTCCGAATGCATTTTACCATACTCGATTAATTCGTCATTAACCACGTTAGATAGAAAATCTGCATTAAGGATTCGTATGGTTGATAGGAAATTTAAATCTCCTATAGATATTCTCAACACATCCAAATATCAAGTGAGATTTCTTCTACTTTTTTGATCCAAACCAAAGGTTTAAATAGCTTGATGTTAGATCTATATAACATAATGTGGTAAATATATAACATGATATGGTAAATAAACTACGTGGAGGTATAAAATGATAAATAAAAAGATAATGGACCCTTACAGAGTAAGTATGTGGATAGGATCAGCTATATTAATCATATTAGCAATTTATTTGATAATATGGAAGATTTTAGACGACTTTATAGCTATCGTGGTGCTATGTGGCATACTGATTATAGTTGTGAATTTCCTATCATATATTGGAATGGAAAAACCTAAAGATGAAAGATTGAAGAAAATAGGAACACTATCTGCTACCTATTCATGGTATATAACCTTGAGTTTCATGTGCTTCCTGCTTTTCAGCGGTCATTGTTTCCAGCGAGTATTTAAACCGGCGGAACTGTTTGGATTAGTGATTTTTGTCATGGTCTCCACAATGCTGATAATCAACGAATCTTTAAGGCTCAAAGGAGATGTGGAATGAAAACAAGAATAAAGGAGTATAGGGCCCGATATGACCTCACCCAGGCAGAACTGGCGGAAAAAGTGGGAGTGAGAAGAGAAACCATCGTATTCCTTGAGAAAGGGAAATACAATCCCTCCCTTAAATTAGCCCACGCCATTTCAGTAGTTTTAAAAGCTAAAATCGAAGATTTATTCATTTTCGATGAAAAAGATGATGAAGCAGAAGAATAATAAGTCATTTACCCACTTTATATGTAATTCTTCCTCCCAAAATTTAAATCAGTAATAAATAGCTAATAAATAGAAAAAGATGTGATAAATATGGAAAAAAGACCAATCAAAGTCAAATTAAATTGATTCTGGGGATTTTTAGGACTTTCAGGAATATTAGGATTTACATTAAAAAAGCCGTTGTATTGCGTGTTCTTCCTGTTCTTTTTATTCTTCCTAAAACCAATCTTTAAAATCCAAAGAATAAAAAAATCGGGATTTCGCCTCTATTGACTTTGTAAGTCAAAGTATAAATAGTCCAACAAAAGACTTTTTTGTCAATATTTGATTTTAATCGTTGAAATCTCTAAAATACTGTAGAGAACATTTTGTCAATATTCCATCAGAGGGGACTATCTCAATTTTTCATTGGGTCTTAAAAACTCTATGCACCTTTCTATAAATAATGTCTCGTTTTTTTTGTTTTTGTCATCATCAAATGATGTCCATCTTTCTATTACCATACAAAAGGTATTAAGCGATACCGAGTAACCATTGTATAGTCCCTATATCCTGATAATTCCTTTTGTAGTGTTCGATCTTCTAATGCCGTGCGAATAACCATTGCTATTATTAATATGAAGCTGGGAATAAACCCCCACAATGAACCCAAAATAAGGGGAGCAGCTAAAAACGAAATTATAGCAGCTATTTATCCGGGATGTCTTACAATTCTGTAGGGACCACTGGTAACCACTTCCTGTTTTCTATCATCTTGAATGCGAACCGTGCACTCAAAGTATGGATTAACATACATTGCCCAGAGTGAAAGGAAAGAAGCCAATAAAAACATAATTACACTTAAAAATGTTACCCATAAAGGCATGATTGTCCATCCATATCTTCCTGCATCAATTCCAGAGGTAATCAGAATAGAAAAATAAAGCGGGAGATAAAGAACTGCAAATATCTTTTCAAAAAATTTACTCCCCTCCGGAAGCACTTTACCCCGTTCATTGAGCAATTGTGGATTTACTTTAAGAAATAAAACCACATAGATTATTTCATAACCTAATATCAAAGCGAAAAATACCCATGCATTTACCCAATTGATTTTACCAGCTGAAATCAAGAGTATTACCAAAGCAATAAAAATTCCAATGACCCCAGTGACAATACCTCTTAGCCCATAGCGATTGAGCTTATTTTTTTGATTGAATTGAACTTTGTTTTGTTGAATCCACAAAAAATCACTCCTAAAACAAATCAACTTCCGGACTAAAGCTCGGAGAATATTTTGAGCATCACAATTGTTTTTAAGTTTGATATCATACACATTTTATTAAAATAGGTCTATCTCTAATGTAATTAAATTTTATCAATTTTCGCTTAAAAGATTCAAGTAAAAAGAAATGAGCCCTTCACTTAATCCTTCTTTAACATAATTTGAAGATTATTTCGAAATACACATTTTATCAGACTTAAATAAAGTTTAAGCCTCCTGTTCTATTGACTTTGTAAATCTACATTTCGGAAATCCTCTACACCCGATAAATTCTCCATATCTCCCTGATTTCTTTATCAGTTCATTTCCACATTCTGGACATATTCCCACAACCTCATTTGAAGATTTTCTGCCGTCAGTGCCACATTTTGGATCGAGACATGCCCTTTGACGGGGTTTACCAAAGGATATTAAAGGAAGACCACATTTATCACAGGTGGTTTTGAGTATAGAGACACCACGAGGCAGTGAATAGGTCACCTTACATTCTGGATAACCGGAACATCCTACGAAGGTACTTCTGGTTCTTGGTGAATCTATCAAAATCAGCTTATTTCCACACTTGCATTTTCCAATAACTCTGCTCTCCTGGTATGCTTTGTAGATCTCTTCACCAATTTTACGCTTGTTTTTTTCAATATCATCGAGTATGGATGCGACTTCAACTTTAGCTTCGTCTATAACAGTATCTTTATCAATTTTACCTTCCATTATCTCGCTAAGCTCATTTTCAAACTGTCTGGTAAGCTCTTCACTGGTTATTTTACTACAGTATTCTCTTAGAGTGTCTATGATGTGCTCTCCAAATTCATTAACACTTATTTTCTTACCCTCTATGTATTTTCTATCATAGAGAATGGATATTATATTCGCTCTGGTTGATTTGGTACCAAGCCCTTTTTTTTCAAGTTCTTTTATCAAAGAAGCCTGATTGTATCTTGAAGGAGGCTTTGTCTCCTTTTCTTCGCATATAATCTCCTGAACCCTTAATTTATCTCCCTTTTTTATGGAGGGGAATTCCTCATCTTCAATTTTTCTGAATGGATAATGATTCAACCATCCTCCTTTGGACACTCTCTTCCTTCTGAAGGTGAATGCCTGCTTTCCAATATCCAGATCAGTTTTCATGGTCTCTAAAACGGCGTCTTCGCCAAATACACTTATAAATCGGTAAACTATGAGTTCATACAGTTTTTGATAATCGGTACTTAGATCCTTTGGTAAAATCCCTGTTGGATGGATGGCAGGGTGTGCTTCGTCCCTTTTTTTGCCCTCATTTGGTTTCAGTGGTTTTTTAAGTTTATCGACATGTTTTTTGAATGCAGAACTTTTGCTCAGTTTTTTTAGTATCTTAGCATATCCTATGCTTTTTGGAAGTTTCTGTGACGAGGTACGGGGGTAAGAACAGTATCCTTCAATATAAAGATTCTGAGCGATTTTTTGAGTTTTCTTTGGGCTGAATCCGAACACTCCATAGGCTTCTGATTGGAGAGTTCCTAGATCAAATGGCACTGGCGGTTTTTTCTTAGTTTTCTTCAAAGAAACATCTTTTACGATGGCTTCTTTATCCCTACATTCTGCCAGGATGTTTTCTGCATCTTTTATCTCAAATATTTTCCCTTTTTTATGATCAGCGGTAATTCCACCCTCTAAATCTGCTTTTATAAGCCAGTAGGGAATTGGTTTGAATTTTTTAATTTCCTTTTCCCTATCCACGAGTATAGAAAGAGCAGGAGTCTGAACTCTTCCCGCAGAAATCTGTATGTATCTCGAAGTGGCTTCCACGACAGAATCTGTGAGATATTTAGATATATTAACTCCGAAAAGGAAGTCAAGAACATGCCTGGCGATTCCGCTGTCCACTTGCCTGAAATCGATGGATATTGGGTTTTCGTAGGCTTTCTGGATGTCCTCCTTGGTTAAAGTTGAAAATTTCATTCTAACAGCTTTATCGATGCTTTCTTCACCACAAGCATACTTCAGGGCATTGAAACCAATCAGAGTTCCTTCAATATCGTAATCACAGGCATGAATGAATCTATCAGCATCCTTTGAGAATTTTTTTATTGCTTCTATATAATTTTTGGTGTATTTTTTCTTTTTATCTATATCGCAGAGTGGAGCCCATTTAACTTCAAAAAATCTATTCTTTTTTGAATTTGCAGGCACGAGTGAATATAAATGACCCACTGCAGACAATACCGTAGTTTTTTTCCCATTTTCCTCAAATTCATAATATGGAACTCTTTTATAGGTTTTTTTGATAGTATTTTTTGAGAGTGCGTTTGATATCTTCTCAGACGACTTTGGCTTTTCACAGATTATGACTTCATGCATGGTATCACCATACAACCTCTAAGAAAGGTTGTTCAAATTTTTGATGATTGGCGAAGCAATGCTTCAACAAACTTGCAAATGTAATTTGCAAATGAAACTTTTTTAAAAGTTTCTTTGGATGAACCCTTTTATAAAGGGTTCTTGGAAAAGGTTTATCAAAAAGTAGAAGGGTATTTTATAAAGAACTGGCAAAATATATAATGATATTTTTCTCGTATAAATGTTATATAAAGTTTTTAGTTTTACCAATAAGGAGATCAACATGTTAATTGGCGTTATTTCAGATACTCACATTCCAGATAGGTCCCCGAAGATCCCAAAAGCTGTATTTGAGGTCTTTGATGGAGTTGACATGGTTCTACATGCAGGTGATTTAACATCCCCCCAAATACTTGATGAACTTCAAATGATGGCTCCAACGAGATGTGTGCAGGGAAACATGGATAGAAGATACGGAACGAAATTTCCTAAAGAGGATATTGTCGTTGTGGATGAAATCAAGATCGGACTCAACCATGGTGAGGTGTACCCACGAGGAGATACCCAGCAACTAAAATACATAGGATTGGAATTGGGTGTTGATGTTCTTATCACAGGACATACTCACTGGGCTTTTGTAAAAGAGGTTGATGATATTCTCCTTTTAAATCCCGGAAGTCCAACAGTTCCAAGACTGTCTGATCCATCTGTAATGGTGATTGATATTGAAGATAAACAATTAAAACTTGAAATCATCAAAATTGGAGATTCAAAATGCAAGATAATTAATTACAAGGCTAAAGATGAGTAAAAAATACATAAAAAATCGGAAAAAGGAGTACTATTACAAGAGGGCAAAAAAGGAGAAATACAGATCCAGGGCTTCTTATAAACTTATACAACTTAACAAAAAGTTTAGAATCATAAAAAATGGAGATTACGTGGTTGATTTAGGTGCTGCACCAGGTGGCTGGTCTCAAGTAGCTCTTGAAATAGTCGGTGAATCTGGATTTGTCGTGGGTGTGGATCTTCAAAGAATAAAACCCTTTGATCAGAAAAACTTCATTGGAATAAAAGGAGATTTTACAGAGGATGAAACAATAGCAAAGATAGGCGAAGCTCTCAAAAAAAAGGCAGACGTCATTTTGTCTGATGCATCACCCGATATATCCGGAATATGGAGCATAGATCATCTAAGATCCATAAAAATCGCAGAAGCTGTTTTGGACATCACAAAGAGGATTCTAAAGAAAAATGGAAACCTTCTCATAAAGGTTTTCCAGGGAGAGGAGTTTGAGAATTTCCTTGAAAAAATAAAAAACAATTTTAGGACCATCAAAACAACAAAACCTCCAGCCTCAAGAAAAGGTAGTGCAGAGATGTATATCGCTGCAAAGGGCTTTAGGTGATTAATAAAGCGTTCTAAGTCTTCTTAAACTCTCTTTAGCCTTCTCAACTTGTGTTTTTGCTATATTCAATCTTTTTTCAATCTCATCTGGAGGTTTATTTGCAGATAATGCACTTTCCACGTTCGAAATTGCAGATTCAGCCCGCAAGAGCTCAAGTTCTGTATTTATATATTCTGATCTGATTTTTTCATCAGTTACTGCACCGTTTTCGGCCTTCAGCCTATCGTATTGCGCCTTTAAGGCCGTATATTCTGCCTTTAGTACTGCTAATTTATCATACGCAGAACCTTCGTCTATGCTTGATGATACTCCTGATGATACCTTATCAACTGCAATGTAGGCAAAAACAGCTATTGTTATGATTATCATCAAGACCCCAAGAAGCGATATGGTCATGGATGTTGCCCTGAATAAATTTAATCTGGATCTTTTCATGATATCACCCTGAACATGTGTTTTTGTATGCTATTAATGGTATGTATAAGTTGCTATTAATTTTTGTCTGTAGGGTTTTTATAGCTAAAAGAAAATATAAATTTATTGATGGAATCTATGATAAGTGAAACAAAAACACCAATGACAAAATTTGAGGAGTTTTTTAGTACAAAATACAAAGATCCTGTCTTTGAAGCACTTGAGAAGTATCCTGATCAGAGATCTGTGGTTGTAGATTATACTCAACTGGAGATGTTTGATCCAGACTTGGCTGATCAGTTGATCGAAAAGCCAGAACAAGTGATCAAAGCTGCTCAAAAGGCTATAAAAAACATTGATCCCCTAAAGAAGAATGCAGATTTGCAGATAAGATTTGAGAATGTACGCAACAACATTCCTCTCAGAGAATTGAGAAGCAAATTCATTGGAAAACTTGTTGCAATTGACGGAATCGTTCGAAAAACCGATGAAATTCGTCCAAGAATAGTTGAAGCTACCTTTGAGTGTAGAGGTTGCACAAGACTTCATGTAGTCACTCAAAAAAGTCACTTCATCAGCGAACCTGCCCTGTGCCCTGATTGTGGGAGTAGATCCTTTAGACTACTCCAGGAAGAGTCTGAGTTTTTAGACACCCAAAATATAAAGCTTCAAGAACCTCTTGAGGACTTATCTGGTGGTGAACAGCCAAGACAGATCCTTGTGGTGTTGGAAGATGATCTTGTTGACCTTGTAACTCCAGGAGATATAATAAGGATCACTGGGATTTTTAAGACAGCGCGAGATGAGAGGACAAAACGATTTCGCAATTACATATATGGAAACTACATTGAACATTTGGAACAAGAGTTTGAGGAGCTTAAAATAAGCAGAGAAGATGAGGTGAAGATTAAAAAACTTGCAGCTGATCCTCATATATACGATAAGATCATAAAATCCACAGCCCCTTCAATACATGGCTATAGAGAGATAAAGGAAGCAATAGCTCTTCAGTTGTTTGGAGGATCTCCAAAGGAACTTGGAGACAAGACAAGAATCAGAGGAGATATTCATGTACTCCTTGTAGGAGATCCAGGAATTGGTAAGTCCCAAATGCTAAAATACGTATCCAAACTTGCACCAAGAGGGATCTATACAAGTGGTAAAGGTACGAGTGGTGTTGGGCTTACAGCTGCTGCAGTTCGAGACGAACTTGGTGGATGGTCATTAGAGGCTGGAGCATTGGTTTTGGGTGATCGTGGGAACGTATGTGTGGATGAACTTGATAAAATGAAACCAGAAGATCGTTCCGCTATACATGAGGCACTTGAACAGCAAACAATCAGTATTGCAAAAGCAGGTATAATGGCAACTCTAAACGCAAGGTCATCTGTTCTTGCAGCAGCAAACCCAAAATTTGGACGTTTCGACCGCTACAAATCTATTGCAGAGCAGATAAATCTTCCTGCAACAATATTATCCAGATTTGACCTTATATTCACCCTTGAGGATAAACCTGATGTGGAAACCGATAAAAAGCTGGCAAATCATATTCTAAAGATGCATGAAAATGAGAAAGTTATATTTGAAATCGATCCTGAACTTTTAAGGAAATACATTGCATATGCAAGGCGGAATATCCATCCAAAACTCACAGAGGAAGCTATAAAGGTGTTAGAGGAGTTTTACGTTGGAATGAGAAGAAGTGCAACTGATGAAGATTCACCAGTTCCGATTACAGCCCGCCAATTGGAGGCTTTGATAAGATTGGCTGAAGCCTCTGCCAGAATCCGCCTGTCTGATAAGGTTACAGCTTCTGATGCAAAAAGGGTTATCAAAATACAAAAAGCATGTCTAAAACAAGTTGGATACGATCCAGAGACCGGTAAAGTAGATATTGACAAAGTTGAAGGAAGAACTCCGAAATCAGACCGTGACAAGATCAGAGTGGTGGTTGAGGTTATAAAAGAACTTGAGGAAGAATATGGTGGAAGAGCCCCAATTAACATACTTATATCTGAAATGGCAGATAGATATAATGTAGGTGAGGATAAGACCGAAGAAATAGTAAGAATCCTAAAGACTAAAGGGGTGGTATACGAGCCCCAAAGAGGATATTTGAAGGTAGCGTGACGACCAACCTTTTAAAAAAGGTTGATCAAAAAGTTCACTACATCAATGCTCTCACAAAGGGTTGTGTCGGAGGTAAAAAAATGGATGATTATACTGAATTATTAAAAAGAGGCATAGATCAATTGCCAAAAAAGGTTTTCAAAACAAAAAGATTTGAAATACCTCGTGCTTATTCTATAATACAAGGGAACAGAACCATAATCCAAAATTTTGGAGAAGTTGCAAGTGCACTAAACAGAGATCCGCAGCACCTTTTCAAGTTTCTTTTAAGAGAATTAGGTACTGCTGGGAACCTTGAAGGAGGCAGGGCAATAATGCAGGGAAAATTCACCCATTATTTGATAAATGATAGGATAGATGAATATGTAAAGAGATTTGTCATATGTCATGAATGTAAGAGACCTGATACTCGTATAATCAGAGAAGGTCGCATATATTTGCTAAAATGTGAGGCGTGTGGTGCCAGAGCCTCTCTTAGAAAATTGTAAACCAAACTTTTAAGAAAAGTTGATCAAAACCAAATGATAAAATGTTTTGTCCAAGATGTGGAAGACCAGAAAGGCTTTTTGATGGACTGTGCAAGTCTTGTTTTATAGAGGAAAATCCATTGATCAATGTTCCAGATGAGATCAAGGTTACAGTGTGTTCGCATTGTAATTCGTATATTCTTAAAGGAAAATGGAGAGAATCAAAATCAGAAGAAGAAATTGCATTTGAAGTCGTAAAAGAAAATATAAAATTAAGCGATTTTGCAGATGATGTTGATGTATCCATTGAGACGTTCCCTCCAGAGAGAGGGGTTTTTACATGTATAATTCATGCGAAAGGTAAAATATTGGGTCAGGATACCAAAGAAGAGTGTAAAACAAATGTTAAATTAGGAAAAGCGGTCTGCTCTGAATGTAGCAAATTTTTATCGGGATATTATGAAGCTGTAATTCAAATAAGGGCTGATAATAGGTTTCCATCAAAAAAAGAGATAGGCACCATTGATAAGTTCATAATAAACAACATCAAAAAGATCTCTGAGAAAAATAAGATGGCATATATATCAGAAAGAGTAGAAAAAAGAGAAGGAATAGACTACTACGTTGGTTCATACAAAATTGCAAAAAGACTAACTGCTGCAATTAAGGATGCATTAGGGGGAGTTGTAGGAGAATCCCCAAAGCTTATGGGCAAAGACAGAGCAACAGGAAAGAATCTATATAGAGTATGGATCTCTCTAAGACTGCCATGGTTTAGAAAAGGAGATTTTATAGCATATAAAGACTCTATATGGCAAATAATGAGTATAACTGGTAAGAAAATCCTATCAAAAGATTTATCTTCCCCCAATAAGTTATCTATACCCTGGCGGGATTATAAAAAAATTAACGTCATTGCAAAAAAAGAGGATATAAAAGAGGCAATAGTAACCGCAAAAACACCAAAAACAATCCAGATCCTTCATCCTGAGACTTATCAACCTATTGAAATACAGATACATGAGGGAATCTCAGATTTTGACATTGGCAAAGAGGTGGCGGTTGTTGAGATAGAAGATAATTTTTACATCCTACAATCCAACCTTTCTAAAAAAAGTTGACCAAAAAGGCGACCTCCGTTCCTAGATTTGATAAAACTTTCTAAAAGTTTTTTACGTCAACGCTTTTATAAAGGGTTGTTTGGATGAAACCTTTTTAAAAGGTTTCGGTGATAAGATGGACATGGAAGCTAAACTAAATTTAATAAAAAGAGGAACTGTTGAGATAGTATCTGAGGATGAGCTTTGGGAGAGGATGAAAAAAGATAGTCTAACAGCTTATATAGGTTATGAACCATCAGGTAAAGTCCATCTTGGACATGCACTTACTGTAAAAAAGATGATTGATTTACAAAAAGCAGGATTTATTGTTAAAATTCTTCTTGCTGATCTTCATGCATATTTAAATAAAAAAGGAAACCTAGAAGAGATAAAAAGAACAGCAGAATACAACAGAAGATGTTTTATGGCCCTTGGATTAAGCGAAGATACTGAATTTGTTTTGGGTTCCAGTTTTCAGTTGGATGAAAATTATACACACGAAGTCTATAAACTCGCACTTGCAACAACCCTAATGCGAGCAAGAAGGAGTATGGCACAAATAACAAGAGAAAAAAAAGATCCTAAGGTTGCAGAAGTTTTATATCCTATAATGCAGGTTGTTGACATGGTCTTTTTAAATGTCGATGTTACTGTTGGTGGAATGGAGCAGCGAAAGATCCACATGCTTGCAAGGGAGAACTTGCCAAAAATTGGATTTCGGGCGCCCATTTGCATCCACACGCCGCTTATTCATGGTACGGATGGCGCTGAGAAGATGTCTTCAAGCAAAGAAAACTTCATAGCAGTGGATGATCCACCTGAAATTATAAAAGAGAAGATAAAAAAAAGCTTCTGCCCGGCAGGACAGGTTGAGAAGAACCCTATAATAGAAATAGCAGAGCATTTTATATTCGCAGAACATGAAACCATGTTGATTAAAAGATCCCCAAAATTTGGCGGGAATATTGAAATTAGTTATCCAGAACTTGTGCAAGCATATTCGGAGGGAAAAATACATCCATTAGACCTTAAAAACGCTGTTTCGGAGTATATGATTGAAATTTTAAAGCCTGTAAGAAAATATCTCAGCAAGTAGGTTAACTTCAGCTCTTCAAAAGAACCTTAGGAAAGTTACATCAAAATTTACGTCAATGTTCCCACAAAGGGTTGTCTTGATCAACCTTTTTTAAAAGGTTGGAAGGTGATTGAATGAAATATGAAATGAGAATTCCGCCAGGAGTTACAATAAGACAGATGTCAGATGCTATTTCCAAATACAATTTAGAGTTAAAACAAGGAGAATATGGTCCAATATTGTATGGTAAAAAAGAAGATCTTGAAAAAGCGAGGGATTACTTTGTAAAATCTCTAAAAGAGAGAATAAAAGAGTTAGAAGGTCGCTGATTATCGAATTTTAATAATTAAAAGTTATAAAAGGGAGGTGAGAAAATGGTAGGCATTGGAAGGAAAATGGACATTTTAATTGGAAAAATTATAGCCATATTCTTAATCGCATTTGCTATCGTGATGATAGCTTGGCCATTGGTTGCTCAAGCAGTTTTAGACACGATGAAATGGATTATAGTAATCATACTAATTGTAACAGCCGTCTGGCTACTTTTAAGAAGAGAATGAGTCTTAAGAATTAATTAAAATTGTTTTGTATAGCGAATTATCCATACTATCTTTAATTGTTCTGGCAAGTTATAAACAACCTGTAACTGTTTTTTAGCTCAAGAGATTTCTTGGATGTTTTTGCGCTGAAAACTAAATAACAAAAGATACAAAATGTGAGAAATAAGGGAGGAAAAGAAAGATAAATTGATTGTTGGTTTGGTAGCAGTCATCACTCTAAGTATCTGCTTGGATATTTGGGTGTTCGACCTTCTGGAAATCTTACGCTAAATACAAATGATACAAATTGTCAGGGATTACCCTTCAAAAAACTACCGTGAAAGCCGAAAGAAAGGTTTGAAGATCGTATTAAGAACATTGTCGATGCTAAGTATTATAAGAGAAAATTTGCATGAATGGACAGGTAAAGACATCCCATGAGCTTTGAAAGCCACGCTGATAAACTTTATAAGTTCGTTAAGAATTCCTTTTTTATCCAATATTGGTCATAGAGGGAATAAAAAGATAAAATCTTTGGAAAATAAACAGTTTCGGTATATTCAAAAATGAAATTTTATTTAAAAAAAGAAGTTCAAGCTCATGCTACCATCTATAAGGAGATTACATGCGAAAGTATAAACCCAAAAGATCTAAAAAATTAGAGGAATAGAAAATGCCGCGTGTTTGCATCACCAAAGTTAAAAATAAAAATGTATATGATGCAGTAAATACCTGTTTTAATGAGATTGTTACAGATAGCTTATTAAAAGGCGTTGAGAAGGTCCTAATAAAACCAAACTTTTTAAATAGCTCTCCAGCAAACTCTGGTGTCACAACGGATCTGCGAATAATAGAAGGTTTAGTTCAAATTTTAAAAAAAAGAGGTATAAAGAGGATATATGTTGGTGAAAGCTCTCTTAGTAACACCGGAAAAGTTTTTGCAAGGTTAAATGTCTTTGAACTCGAGAAAATTGGGGCAGAGGTTGTAAACTTTGACGATGATCAATGGTTAAAGGTTGATTCACCAACTTCAATGGTTCTTGATAAGTTTCATCTTGCAAAGACGGTCTTAGAGAGTGATCTGATCATAAGTGCAGCTAAAATGAAAACACATGACGAGACCGCAGTTACATTGAGCATGAAAAATATTTTGGGTATGATTCCAAAGAGAGATAGATGGAAAGCGCATATAAGGGGCATAAATAAAGCAATAGTAGACGTATTTTCCTATTTAGTTAGAAATAAAAAATTTATATCATTTGTGGATGCAATATATGCCTTGGAAGGGAAACTTGGACCCATCCGCGGAGATCCCATAAAGATGGATCTGATAATCGCTGGTGATGATGCCGTTTCCACTGATAAGGTATGTACCGAGATTATGGGTTACGATGCCAACATGGTTGAACATATCCTACTTTCCGGTGAACTTGGATTGGGAGACTTAGAGAATATAAAAACCATTGGTGAGAACATAGAAAATGTTAAAAGGAAATTCGAGATGCCACCCTCAATTCCGCCATTAAAATCTCGCTTGCTTTCCTCTTCAGCCAATCTTCTGTTTTCATCTTTGAGCAACAAGCTTTTTAAGAAGAAACCTTATTTAGGTTTTGAAGAAAGATGTGTTCTGTGTGGCACTTGCGTGGAAAATTGTCCTATGGAAGCCATAAACATGAATAAAGGCAAAATAAACATAGATTACAAAAAATGTATAAACTGTTTGATTTGCATTGAATCATGCGAAGAAGCTGCACTGGATTATGAGATTACCAACCCTTCTATTTACAGAGCGATAAAGAGGCTAAAGCTTGGAAATGGTTAATACTCTGATATTAATGATCTAAATTACATTTTTTGGAATTTTTACTCTCCATTTCATAATGAACCATTTTTCTAACTCTTTAAAATCTACTCTTCTTTTGATCTTCTTTTTCTTCTTTAAAAATTTTCCAAAGTTTTTGTATGCATCTATTTTAGCTTTTATAATAATGGGCTTTTTTCTTAATAGGTTAATTCCAACTTGTGCCAATTCACCTAAAATTATCAAATAAAAATTTTTGAGTATGTAACTTTTGGGAATATTTTTGAAAAGAGTCCATACGTAATTTCTCCCACCATGGTAAATCGCGAAATCGCTTATAACCCCACCAGTTGCTCCTCTGTAATGGTAAACAACAGCTTTTGGGCAGTACAATGTTTTCCATCCCGCCCATCTTAGCCTAAATGTCAAATCAAAATCTTCGTAATATGCAAAAAAATCTTTATCAAAATACTCATCATATAATTTAACATCTTCTAGTGCTTCCTTTCGATATAAACATGCCCCTGCACAACATCCGAATATTTCTTCTTCTTTATTATATTTATCAAAAGGTTCATAAGCTCCTCTATTAAATCCTAATCCATTTTTAGAATATTCTATTCCTACAGAATCAATAAGTTCTGGATACCGGCCCCAAATCATTTTTGCCTGAATACTCCCAGCATCAGGATGTTTATCCGCACATTTAATCATTTCTTCTAAAAACTCCGAAGATAGTTTTGTATCATTGTTTAGGCACAGAATATATTCACATTCTTTATCTTCAAATGCCTTTTTAATGCCTAAATTATTAGATTCGGCAAAACCATAATTTTCTGGATTTTTAATAAGTATTATTTTTTCTTTTTTTAATTTATCACCATAATGCTCTTTTATGAAATTAATTGAATCATTATTAGGTGAATTATCAACAAAAACGATTTTAAAATTTTTATATGTTTGACTAAACAACGACTCAAAATAGTTTTCTAAATATTTTGTACCATTGTAATCAGGAGTAATGACATAAGTTTTTGCCATTTTTAATCACTTTTCTGACAGCTTTTTCTACCCAAACCACCAATAGAATGTCCAAACAGATGGGCAAAAAATGTGGATAATGCATCATAATCATTCAGTAAAAATCTTTTTAGAATTAAATAGGGCCCCAATAGAATAGTTATCCAACTTCTCCAAATTTTTATTTCAACTACTTCAAAACCACTTTCCTTTAACATTCTTTCAACGGATCTATAAGTATAAGGTTTTATATGCGTTGGATCGCTCCAGAAATTCAGATTTCCATCTGGAATAGATGTTGTCTTATAATATGGCATTTCTATATAAACGAATCCATCATTCTTTAAAACTCGGTGAAATTCTTTTAAAAATTCATATGGGTTCAAAATATGTTCTAAAACATGGAAACAAATTATTAAATCAAATTTTTCATTTTCAAATGGCATATTATCTCCAGATGCTTTTTCAAAATTAATATACTCTGGTAAATATTCTTCGACATCCCCGATATCTACTCCATAAATTTCTAAATCAGGTCGTGATTTATGTATGTCTTTCAAATATGCTCCTCTTCCACAACCAACATCCAATATTTTATGATTATGTGGCATCTCTAATACGATTTTCTTTACAATTCTAACATATCCTTCTCTTGTCAATGCTCTTTTTTCATCCATAATTTCACTATTAAAATAAGACTTTTCAAACTGATTTCCCATTTCAATCACTTTTTATAAACTTCCTCAATCTCACCAACAACTTTATCCCAATCAAACAACTTTTCAGCCTTTTCTCTTCCATATCTACCCATTTTCATTGCAACATCATCATTTTCCAATAAAAATTTGATTTTTTTTGTCAATCCATTAATATCCCTTGGTTCAACTAAAAAACCATTTTTACCATGACCAATAACCTCAACAACTCCACCAGATTTGTAGGCAACAACAGGAACGTAGCACGCATTGGCCTCAACCAAGACCATTCCAAAACCTTCCCTTGTGGATGGTAAAGCTAAAACATTCGATTTTTTAATCTCGCTTATAACTCCTCCGTATTCCAAATCTCCCAAAAATTCCACATGATCATGGAGTTTTAAATTATCTACAATTTCAACCAATTTATCTTTTTCGACACCATCACCAATAATTCTTAATTTAATTTCAGGAAGATCTTTTTTTAGTAAATCAACAGCTTTTATCAGATCATCTACGTGTTTGTGCGGAGCTAATCTTCCAACGAAGATAATAGAGTTTTTATATTTTTTGTCGATCTTTACAGAATCAATGAAATCAAGATCAACTCCAGGAGGTATAACATAAATTCTCTCAGATGCGGCATTGTAATCTTTAACCAATGTATTTTTAGTTTGATTACTCACAGTGATTATTTTATCATATGGCAGTCTCAATAATATTTTTTCAAAAAAATAAGCAATTTTCGGATAAATAAACCACTGATCACCTTTGTTGGAACTTACATCATGTATTGTCCCTATAACAGGAATCCTTTTCAAATTACCCCCAAAGAAAGCTGGAACTAATGGAACATAGGTTTGAGCATCAATTACATCATAATCATGCTTTAGGATCCACAAAAATGTAGAAATGATAAAATGAATAAAATTAAAAGCAGTTCTATAAGGAGGTTTTTTGATCTTAGGACCTAAATGATAAACGTTTATTCTCTCAATAATCTCATGATCCTCAGCTCCCTGGATTTTCATACAAACAACATCTACATTATATCCTCTATAAACAAGCCTTTTGGCTACCTCAAAATAACGCCTCTCCCCTCCTCCATGGTAATGAGGAACGAAAAAATCTGAAATTATACATATTTTCATTTTATCACTCTATCCACCAGTTCTTTTATTTAAACAGGATCACATACCTTTATGCTATGATCGCAATCACAATCATACAAAATGCAATGCTAAGCACCATGACTTCAAGACCCAGAATTTTAAAAAAGAATTTTTGATCTATCAGTACAAGCACAAACCAATTACAATTATTAAAATAGCAAAATAGAGAACATAATTTTTATAGTTCATGGTGATCCCTTCTTGAGGTGTTTTTTGCATATTTGATATCGTTCACTTATTTATTTGTTCAGATGTTACAGTTAAGAATAGACTTGTCAACATCTTTAAGATCTCCTTTAAATGTTAAATCTTATAAATATTAAAATGCGATTTACAGAGTGATAACATGTTCATGGCTCATAATCACATTCAGCTTATAGTAGAGGTAGCCCTTATCATACACGTTGGAGTTATGCTTTTTTTTAATACTTTTCCTGTCTCCCTTAGCATGGTTCTTTTTTTGGCATTGATTCTAACAGTCGGATTTGCAGCACTTTTTGGAATTGATTCAGCATGTCTTTTTCTTCCATATATGTCACATCATGAGTTCACCCATCCTTTTGGTCCCATTGCCCTTTTTTCATGGATAACTGTAATGGCGTCTGCAAATTTATTAAGTGAGGTTGAAATCAGATCTACATCAATAAAAGCCTTCGCCATCATTCTTTTTGTGATAATAGCTGTAGCTGGTGGACTGATGCACAGGTCATTTTTGTTGCTGTGGTTTTTAGGATGGATAATTGGTATTTTTGTCATGTCAAAAAGTTTCAAGAGAAGCTCCGGCTTAACTTTTAGAAGACTTATGGGCTTGCTTGCTGCAGGCGGGCTTGGTTTTGGGATCCTTGAGGTATTATCAAGGATCTTTAATGCTTCGGTGTTAAGTCCTCTTGCAAGAATTGCAAAGCTTGGAGAATATGCAGTACCAAGTTTGAAGATGGTAATTGTAAACACCCTCTTATGGGGACATGTACAAGGCTCTTGTTTTTGGAAATCTGGATGTCTTGGTGGATCTTGTGGGTATATACACCTTCCAATGTCTCTATATATTCAATTTGGACTGCCATATCCTCTCTTTTATGGTATCCTCGTAAATAAAAAGGACATGATAGACTACATGTTACCTGGGATCTTTGGGGTTGCATTTGATTTTGGATATATGGGGATTTTATCCCTTCTAATTTGGAATCTGATAGTAATATGTGCTGGTTTTTTTGTTCTTAGAAAATACAGAGAAAAAAGAAAACTTGGAAGTCGGATGTATCTTGGAAGAGAGGCTCTCCTAATTGGTGCATTATCTGCCTTTATAGCTCAAAGTATCGTCGGATTGTTTATATTCAACAGATCCATTAATGGATTTGCAATGATAACTTACATGCTGCTTTCTGCACTTGTTATATCACATGTTGTTACTGTAAGAAGGAGTGTGTGACGAAAAGATTAAAATAGAACGTATCACACCTATTGCTTCAAACACAATAGAGTAGCCTTCTTTGCAGCATCTTCCATAGACGTTTCAAAAGAAACTCCAGCTTCAGTTAAAATTCGCTGCCCCTCTTCCTCATTTGTTCCGGTAAGTCTTATAACAAGGGGTATTTTACGCTTTGAAGCATTTAAAACATTTACAATCCCTTTTGCCACATCATCAGCCCTTGTTATCCCACCAAGTACATTTAAAAAAACAACCTTAACATCAGGATCAGAAATAACAAGATTAAGAGCTTTTTCAATGTTTTCTGTGGATGCCCCACCTCCTATATCTAAGAATGTAGCCGGATTTCCTCCATAAATCCTTAACATGTCCATACCACTTAAAGTAAGACCTGCACCATTTCCAATGACTGCAATGTCACCATCAAGTTTTACATATGCAAATTCTTCCTTTTTAAACTCTTCAAATTTTTCAAGTTCTCTGTGTCTTGAGATAGCATCGTCATCAACTTCAAGCTTTGCATCAACTGCTAAAATCTTATCATCTGTTAAAACAAGCGGATTTATTTCAGCAAGTACTGCATCGTATTTTTTAAAAATTGCAAAAAGCTTCCAGATTATAGAACCAATCTTTGGAATCAGCGGGCTTTCAACTTGCATTTTCCTTGCAATTTCCCGAGCCTGATATGGTAAAAACTCATCAAGAGGATTTACATAATATTTAATGATTTTATCCGGATATTTTTGGGCTAATTCTTCAATATCAATACCACCTTCTGTACCTGCCATTATAAGTGGCTTTTTGGCGATTCTATCTACAGCAACACTTAAATAAAGCTCTTTTTTTATACGGATCCTCTCTTCAACCAGAATTTTGGATATGATTTCTCCCTTTATCTTAGAAGATAAAAGCTCTTTTGCAATCTTATATGCTTCTTGCGGTGTGTTTGCAAATTTTATACCTCCTGCTTTACCTCGCCCACCAACAAGAACCTGTGATTTTAATACAACAGGGTTTTTGATTTTATATGCAGCTTTTTGCGCTTCTTCTGGACTCTCTACAATAAAACCTTGGGGTACTGGAATTCCCTCTCTCCTGAATATGTCTTTTGCATGATATTCATGAAGTTTCAAGTGCTGCCCTCCTGATCTTCAAACAACAACATACCTGCTTGAAATGCAGAAATATTTTTATCTTCTGTTCCTTTCGGTACGCTTTCTTTTATAGCTTTCTTCATGGAATCTTCTGATACAACATTTGTTATTTTTGTCAGAGCTCCAAGCATTACCATATTCGCCACTATTCTAAGTCCAATCTTTTCGACAGCGATCTTAGTTGCAGGAGCCTTGTAATAGTTTATATTATGTTCTTCGATAAACGGAAGTATCTCATCCTCAACCACCATATCAGGATCAACGATCAAGGTGCCACCATCTTTAAGATCATCGATATAAGTCATCAATGCTTGATGGGACATTGCAACAAAAATATCTGGTCTTTGAACCTTTGGATAGTCTATGTTCTTATCACTTACAACTACCTCTGTCCTTGAAGCTCCTCCTCTTGCTTCTGGACCATAAGATTGTGTTTGAATAGCAAATATATCATCGTAAACTGCTGCTGCCTTTCCAAGGATAATACCAGCCAATATAATTCCTTGTCCACCAAATCCAGCAATTCTTATCTCCTGTCGCAATTTTAATCCTCCATGTATGCAGACTTCAATGAGGAAGGGGGCTCTCTGACACATTCCTTTCTTATTAAGCTGTAGATCTCATCTGAAAATTCCCTCTCGTCTATATTTACGAACTCTCCAACGATTATCTTCCCTATAAGTTCCTCATCCTCCATCTTTCCTGCCTTTCTTATGGTAACAATCTGGGATTTCATCCACTTTAGCATTTCAATTGGGGATCTCATTCGATTTCTTCTTCCAAAATAGGTTGGACACTGGGAGATTACCTCAACAAAAGAGAAACCTTTGTTTTTTAAGGCTTTTTTTATGGCAGCGGAAAGTTGTATTGGATGAGCCGTGGTCCACCTTGCAACATAGGTTGCACCAGCAGCCTTTGTAAGTTCTGCTAAATCGAAAGGCTTTTCTATATTTCCATATGGAGCTGTACTCCCATAACTTCCCTTTGGCGATGTTGGGCTTATCTGACCTCCTGTCATTCCATATATGCTGTTGTTTACGCAGATCACTGTAAGATCTATGTTTCTCCTTGCCCCATGAATAAGATGGTTACCTCCTATGGCTGCTGCATCCCCGTCTCCTGTAAATACAACAACATCAAGGTTTGGGTTTGCAATTTTGATACCTGTTGCGAAGGAAATTGCTCTTCCATGTGTTGTATGAAGCGAATCACATTTTAAATAACCTGGTATTCTTGATGAACATCCAATTCCTGATGCCATCACAATGTTTTCAAAATCAAGCTTTGCAAGTTCCATACCTCTTAAAAAACAGTTTATAACAGTTCCATTTCCACATCCTGCACAGAAAATGTGGGGAAGTCTATCTTCTCTTAAGTACTTTGTAGAAGGATGCCTGATTTTATCAACCATCTTTTCATCTCCTAATCCTAAGATGACTTTATTTCGTGTAATATTTCCTCTGGAAGATGTATCTCACCGCCAATCTTCGCAAGTAAGTTTACTCTGGAAGAATCTCCAACAGCTTCTCTAACCCCATAAAATATCTGACCAAGGTTCATCTCAACAACAACAACCTTTTTGGCATCACAAGCAACAGATCTGATAGTATCATCTGGAAATGGCCATACAGTATTCAGTTTTAAAAATCCTGCCTTAATTCCTTCTTTTCTGGCCTGTTTCACGGCAGCTAAAGCTGATCTTGATGGTGCACCGTAAGATATCACAACAACGTCTGCATCGTTTGTGAATATTTCGTGGGTTTTGATGATCTTATCCCTCTTTTTGAGTATTTTATTACAGAGCCTTTTTACAAGCTTTGAGTGAGTTTTTGGATTAGAAGCATCTGGATATCCTCTTTCGTCATGAGTGAGTCCTGTAACGTGAATGTTATAACCGCCTCCAAATACAGGCATCGCAGGTGTACCGCTGGGATCTGCTCTAAAGGGTACAAATGTCTCAGGATCTTCTTTTGGCATTTTTCTGTATACGACCTTCACCTCTTTGGGTATTATGATCTTCTCACGCATGTGTCCTACAATTTCATCGCACATCACCATAACTGGTACTCTGTATCTTTCTGCCAAGTTGAAAGCCTCGACAGTAAAATCAAAGCATTCTTGAACCGATGAAGGTGAGAGAGCTATTATCTCATAATCACCATGTGAACCCCATCTTGCCTGAATCATGTCACTTTGGGATGCCATGGTTGGCTGTCCTGTTGAAGGGGATCCTCTCTGCACATCTACAATTACAAGAGGAGTCTCTGTCATTGCTGCAAAACCTATATGTTCCTGCATCAGAGAAAAACCAGGTCCTGATGTAGCTGTCATCCCTTTTGCACCTGCCCAAACAGCCCCTATAACTGCTCCGAGGGCTGCTATTTCATCTTCCATTTGGATAAATGCCCCGCCTACCTTTGGAAGACATGATGCCATCTTCTCTGCAATTTCTGTAGAGGGAGTTATTGGATAACCAGCAAAAAATCTACATCCAGCCTTCATAGCTCCCATGGCACATGCCTCATTTCCCTGGATAAAATGTTGTTCGCTCATTTTTTTTCACTCATGCCTATTGCTTGATCTGGACACATCAAAACACATATATCACACCTTGTACATTCATCCTCACCTGTTGGAAGAGGAGGATAAATTCCCCTCCTGTTCATGGTGTCTGATTTTTCATAAACCTTCCTTGGACAAAACTCGATGCATATATCGCATCCCTTACATAGTTCTTGGTCTATGGTTATCATAGGCTCGTCTTCCTTTTATTAGGTTTAGAATATTGCAATTTAAATGCTATGCTTGTGGATCAACTGTACTGACATAAATATTTAAACAAAGGACAACATAATAATGTTGATAATCATGCTCGCTGGTTCAAGTGGAAAGGTTGCTGTAGTTTTTCTTGTATCTTTAATTGCATTTGGAAGTGGTCTGGTTACAAAAATGATAATCAGCAGCAGCCCAAACATAAAGATGTCGCTACCGTCCAGATTTAGTCTTCAGGACGTCCCACAGTATTATATGACCACAAATGAACAATCAATAGATAGATCTATCTCAACATCACCTATGACACAAAACACAGGAGTCACCTATATAGGAAATCCTCAAAAAAACCAAGAGGAACAGGGGCAAAATTTGGATCAGACAGACATCGAAATCCCAGCAAATAATCAAAACAATTCCAATTCAACTGAATTTTAAAAAAACCTTATCTTACATCCTCAACGTACATTAGAGGATATTTAAGACTTTCTATATATTTCATTCTTATAACAGTCTTTTTACCTTGATAATCTGAAATTACCCTCACATCCATCATATCTCCAGTTAAAGATACGTAGTTATATTGGCTTTTCTTATCAGCGAGCATTTTCCTGTCTATTTTAATTTCAACCTCTTCTATGCAAGGTTGAAGTTCCATTGCTTTTTTTATGGATTTTTCTAATATATCTACATTATCAAGGCTTACTGGAGTTCCAACAAACTGATGAAACAGTGCTCCCATTGTGATTGCTCCCTCAAAAATTGCCCGCTCTCTTTTTGAGATACTTTTAAAGTATTTTTCATCTACATCCATCTAACCACCTAAAAAGCTGCTTATCTGAGATAACTTTGATGCAATATAATCTGGAGGGATCGGAAAAATAAATCCAAAGATTAAAAAAAGCGTGAAAGCAACCGTGGATAAGAATATTATTATTTTATCTTCGTCCACAGGATAAATGTAACTTAAAGATAATCCTGCTATAAAAAAAATGGCTATCAAAAAAAGGGCATAATATTTTTTTGTATTATTTTCCGTCCTTTTATTTTGGATGGGATATATTTTTTCCTCTTTAGCTTCTATAATCAATCTTTTTTCCGTTGATCCCAATGGATAACAGGTAACGAGGAAAAGAACCTTGCCCTCCTCAACAGACAGTCTATAGGACGATGGCACTATAAAAGATCTCACTACACTATATTCCACATTTCCTATTCCAGGCCACTCTATGGTTATATTGTCACCTTTTTTGAGTCTATCAAGCTCTAAAAATGGAGATCCATAAAGTGTCCTGTGGCCAAACAAAATTACTGTTCCAAAACCAGGTTTTGCAGATTTTGGTTCGTGATATATGCCATAGGATGTTGATTTGTTGTTTATGTTTTCATTAACACCTATTTTGGGTATCTTAAGATAGGGCGTATCTGTCTTGTTTTCGCTGATGCTCTGAGTAGACGCATAGTAATTCACATCAATTAAAAAATAAAGGGAGATGATGAACATCCCAGCTACCACAAAAAAAGTTGAAAGTTTCATGTGGATCTTTGTTATCTCATAAACTTAGCGTAAACTACTCCGGCGCCAGTTATAATTGCCCCTATTATAAACAAGCCATAAGGTACACCGGTTTCTTTAGTAGGTACTGTAGGAGTCGTAGCTGCACATGTTGTTGGGATCTGACCTGATAGTGCACCACGTGTTTCTGACTGTGCTGTCGGCTGATATGGCCATTCATATGTGTATATGAAGGTTTTACTCTCTCCTGGATTTAAATGAATATTCCATGCTATAGTATTTGCATTAACGAAATCCTTGTCTATAAATGCTATACTTTGATAATTGTAGTAAGTAAGTTTTGAATCTAAGGGTACTATAGGTGCTCTTACAATTCCTGCTACTCTTTTGTTACTTCTATCCACATTGGTGACGGTGAATGTGAAAGTACCTCTCCAGAGTTTCAGATCTAAATTTGGGTTTAACATCTCAAGTTCATTTGGATGGAACCATGAGGCAAATAAACCAGGTTCTGGTATTAGTGGCCAATATGTATTATTTTGAGAATCCAGATTTCCTATATACGAAGGTATGTCACCTAAACGTCCAATGGCATTAAGTTTGAAACTTATTTCCCTTGTTTGTCCAGACTGGATTTCCCACCCATAATCTCCTGATAAAGGTGCCTCTGGATATACTGATTTTACCATCTTAACGGCAGGAGGATCAGTCCAGTCTATAACCCAATCTACTGTATCGTTAGTGCCTTTCATAAAATATTTCTGACTTATTTTGAAGTACTGAACGTGATCTTTGTTATTTTTTACATGTATATGTATAGTTGTTGTGAGTCCCGTTATCCTCACACTTGTATATTCCGGATTTTCCTTTATCCACTTTTCCGCTCCACCTGTCTGATTAGGTGCTTGTCCGCATGCGACACCCACAAATACAAACAACACCGCCAAAACAATACAAATCTTATCTAATCCCATTTTTTAACCCCCTAACAACTTATTGCAATAAAACCTTAATAGAATCCCCTTTTATCCATATATAGATTGAAGTTCTCTGATCATCCAAGTCGGTGCTTGCTGCGTTGGCACTGTCAGTATTATTTTATCCATGTTTTGTATTAGGAATGGAACGTCTTCCCTTGGAATTTCTAATAGGAGAAGGTACTGGGCATCAAGTTCACCAAGGTTTGAAACTCTCTCGAAATCTGATAATTTCCATCCATATTTTTCTAACAATGCTCTCACTTCTGCTTCATTCCATCCTCCAGCAGCAGCCGCTCTTAGAAGCTGTTCAACGTCCTGTGATGAAGCTTGTTCTCTTTCAATAACGGATATTAGTTCGTCAACCGTCATTTTCCTTGTTTGCAGGGACTTGGCATCTATAGCACCGCTTTCTTTTGCCCTTAGAATTGCCAATACCGTCGCTCCACCTATTTTGGGAGATGTTTCGTTACCACCTTTTAAATACACATCAACCATGTTTCCAACAGTTACCAAACCTCCTGCTGCCTGTAATCTCGATATCATTATAGGAACAGCCACGGTGTCAGGAGTTTGTATTTCCATATTGGCCAGGACACTTGCATCAGCCTCATTGACAAGTTTTAGAGCATCCTCCACCTTCATCATCACGCGCTTTTTACTACTTGCAGCATAGACCACCATGATCCTTCCATATCTGTCTTTTTTTGTCTTGACCTGTCGGGTCTGATACTCGCGCCAAGCCTCTGTTGCAGGTCCTAATACATCTACTGCAAGTGCCTCATCAGGCGTACTTGCACCTTCAATTTCAGCTAAAAGAGCTTGTTTTCTTGGATCCAAGGCTAAAGGTCCTTTAAAGTACGATTCTAATTCATTAAGCTTCATTGCTTTTGCATTCTGCAGCGTTTCTTGATAAGGTTGATAAACCAAAAAATAATAACCTGATCCTACAACTAATATGAGTATAAGACCAAAAACAGCTGCTCCTATAAGTGTCCTTCGGTCTTCTTCTGGAATTCTTCTTCTCAATCTTTCTGGTTTTTTTGGAGTAGGTCTTAATCTGGCTTTCTCAATTGGTTTTGCCTTAGGTTTTGGGATAGGTCTTGGCATTTTTTTCTCGGACGGAACTATTTTCTTTTTTGGTTTTTCTTCCTTTTTTTCTTTTTTCTTCTTTGTTATTTTACCTACCACGTCCTTAAGGCGGTCACCAATGTTAGGCCCTTTCTTTTCATTCTTACGAAGATCAAGGGGGGCAACTTTCTTATCGTCATTCTTTTTTCCCAATATTTTATCTAACATCTGGACCACTTCTTAAAAGTTTGGTGCATAAACCCCTAAATGGCACTATCAATAGATATAATAATGTTATAGTAAATAAAAGTTTCGCTGGAATGTCTGCAACAGGAGATAAAATACTTTGGGGTAGGCATGTTGCAACAACCAACATAGCACCAATTGTCACAGTCTTACCTCCCTTAATTTTCGGATATTGAATGGTGCTAATCATAAGTATAGATACTATCGTCATAATGACGAGTGATACGTCCCTCCTAAAAAGTCCTGAAAGATAAAAAGAAGCCAATATCAAAGCTGCTGATGGAATAGGCAACCCTACAAAATTCTCTCCCTGAACGAGTACATTGAACCTTGCTAATCTTAATATCCCACATATAACTATAAGAAGAGCTACGAGTGTATTAAGGTAAGGTATATGATATGATATGCATGATGAATACAAAAGCATTCCAGGAGCAACACCGAAAGACACTATATCAGAAAGAGAATCAACATTTTTTCCAAATTCAAATTTATTTTCTCTTTTTGTTTTTCTTGCTATCCATCCATCTACAGAATCAAATATTACTGCTATTAACATGAATTTAGCAGCAAGCACGAGATTACCCACCGTCACCATCATGATGGACAAAAATCCAAAAGAGGCATTGGAAAGTGAAAATAAATCTGCCAAGGATACATAGTATCTGATGTTCATATTATATGCCCCTTTGTCAGCCAATCATTTTAGCAACGATGGTTTCCCCAGCCTTTGGTTTTTCACCCTCTCTAACCATTAATCTACAGTTTTCATATGGAAGTATAAGATCCACGCGAGATCCAAATTTTATCATGCCTAACTTCTCGCCTATTTGAACCATATCTCCTACCTTAATATACTGTATTATGCGTCTTGCTATAAAACCTGCTATCTGAACTACTCCTACTTTTCCGTATTTTGAATCTATAACTATCAAATTCTTTTCATTTTCCTTTTGTATACTCTTCCATGCAAGTTTGAATTTGCCAGGATAATATTCACTTTTCGTAACTTTTCCTGAGACAGGTACTCTGTTAACATGTACATCAAAAGGTGACATGAAAGTGCTTATAAGAATTCCTTTCTGCCCTTCTTCTAATACATGGCTCATCAATGGCTCATCGTAAGTAACAGTTTTTATTTTGTCAATTCTGCCTTTTAGGATCCTCCCGTCTGCAGGCGCTACTATTATATTATCTTCGGAAGGCGCTTTTCTTTTTGGATCTCTGAAAAACTGTATCATGAAAGTGGTAAAAGATGCTAAAACAAAACTTAACCAAAAATAACCTAAGAATAAAGGAAAAAAAGATAATGTTAACAAAATTCCAGCTTTTTTTATGGTCCCTTGAACGAACATAACAATCACGTACTTCTGTATACCAAAGCTTCTTGCTTACCAGATGAGACTAAGGTTACTGCAGCAATAAGAGATTGGATCATCCCACTAATCTTATTTGTTAATCTTCTGGATCTTTCATGGACAGTGCAGTAACATCCGCCATGATAATATCTTTACCCACCTGATATGCCAACATTTATCAGGGTTGGGTCCAAGGTTTGGTTGGTGCTCGAACCTTAATGGATTTTTCACAGCCCTTTTCATGAAGGATGTTTGGAATCATCCTTTTGTAAAAGTTTATATAACTCCTATACTATAATTGTCACAGCATTATTTAAAATATGGGTTTTGATATAAAGATTATCATATGAATCTGTCTCAAGCAGAAGACGTGGTATGATGATAGAAGGCAAAATAAAAGTTTTAAGAAAGGCAGCGCAGATCTCCACCATACAGGATTCAGATAAAATATGGTGTGTAATTGCTGGTAACGAAGATATGATCAACAACGTTGCATACGATGCCATATTAGCCAAAGAGAGAGTAAAAATTTTATGTAGAGAACATATTACTATAAAAGAGCTATTCGTAACAAAAAAATTTGATTTTATCATGTTGTATGGTGATACAAACAAAATAAGGGATCTGAGTCTTCTATGTAAAGAGAATGGAGGTGCTTATCTGAAGATAGCACCCTATTACATAAAAAATGAACCCAATCTAATGTTGATGATAGGACCTGATACCTCCATGAAAAAATTTATTGGAGATGTTGGAAAAAGTGATGTTAAGTTTTCTGTTATCATAGAAGACAAAACAACCGGTTTTATAGAAACCGATGTTTATATGACAAACTCTCTGCCGAAGATCATCCAAAATATTGTTGATCCTCTGCTGAAGATGGCAGATGTTGTTTTAGCAACACTTTTAATATCCACAGAAAAAGAACATATAGAGAAAATCAATAAAATCGCAAAATCAAATAAAATATTTGCATTAGAATTTAAAGAGATTGTAAAGGAGGAATGAAATGTTATTTTTTAGAAAAGAGAAAGAAGAAATCAAGAAACAGGCAATAACCAATACATTGGGGATCGATTTAGGAACCCTAAACTCAGTTGTGGCAAAACCTTCCGGAGATAAATTTGACATATACAAATTTCCATCAGTAGTCGCTATAAAAAAAGATGATCCCTCTTTAGTACTTGCAGTTGGC
>CAZLGO010000007.1:24918-31705 GCA_964559295.1 uncultured Methanobacteriaceae archaeon | reverse complement strand
CTCTTTTGTACTTGCAGTTGGCAATGAGGCAAAGGCCATGCTTGGAAGAACTCCAGAAGACATTGTAGCTGTAAGACCTCTACGAAAGGGAGTTATAGAAAGTATTGCTCAAGCAGAAGCACTTCTCATGCATGCATTAGAAAAGGGAACTGGAGGTTCTTTGGATAGCATAGGAAGAATAGTCATAGGAATTCCTGGAGATGCATCAGAGGTTGAAAAAAACGCTGTTGAGGAAATAGGTAGAAAAGCAGGTGCTAATTACGTGCTTGTCATAAGCGAGGGGCTTGCAGCTGCCATAGGTGCAGGTTTACCAATTGCAGAAGCATCCGGTAACATGGTGATTGACATAGGTGCGGGATCAAGTGACATTGTGGTTATATCCCTTGGTGGCATCACAGATATTGAAACCATAAGACATGGTGGAGACGATATCGATGAAAATCTTGTCAAAATAATAAAAGAAAGATATGAGGTTGAAATAGGACTTCATGAGGCTGAGAAAGCCAAAATAAAGGTGGGAATGGTACATTCAAAGGCGGATTTAGAGCCTGAAAAAACCACAGTCATTGGAAAATGTATGAATACAAATAAACCAAAGGAAATTGAGATCGATTCAAATTTAGTGGCAGATGCTGCAGAACCTATAATAAAAGAGGTTGTTGAGGCGCTAAATCGTATATTAGAAAGAATTTCTCCTGAACTTATAGCTGGTATCTACAAGAAAAGCATCCTTGTTGGAGGAACATCCCAAATTAAAGGACTAAAGGAGAGAATATACGAGGAAACAAACGTCTTAGCAGAGATTGCTGATGATCCTATGACTGTTGTTGCAAAAGGTACTGCAATAGTAGCCGCTGAACCTAGGGCACTTGAACCAGAGGTTCGACTGAAGGCTATGAAATGAACACAAAGGTTTGATGAACCTTTATCAAAGGTTCTCTGAAGGCTATGAAATGAAGATACTTGGTATCGATGAGGCAGGGAGAGGACCTGTAATTGGTCCCATGATTGTATGCGGAGTTGTTGTTGAAGAAGATAAATTAAAACGCCTTGAAAAATTTGGATTGAGAGATTCAAAGAAGATAGCTCCGAGAAAAAGAAGCATTTTAGCAAGAAAAATAAAAAGAATTGCAAAATATCATATCGTGAAAATATCTGCTGGTGATATAGACAAGCTAAGATCAAAGGGCATAAATCTAAACGAGATAGAAAAAATTGCCATTACAAAGATTATAAAAAAGACAGACCCGGACATTGCTATCATAGATTCCCTTGGTGATCCAGAAAGATTCGCAAACGAGATTGAAGAAGTCACCAACATTAAGGTTATAGCAGAACACAATGCTGATGATAAATATGCCATTGTAGCAGCAGCATCTATTATCGCAAAAGTTGAACGTGATGCTGAACTTGATAAAATAAAAAAAAAGCACAAAGACATTGGCTCTGGTTACCCCTCTGACAAAAGAACACAAGCATTTTTAAGAAAGTTCAAATATGAGGATCTACCAGAATTCGTGAGAAAATCATGGGCAACTGTAAAGAGGATTAGAAATGATATATGAGTTTTTAAGTAATTTTTTAGGAAGTATATTAGAGATTTTTAAAATGGGAGGTATTATAACTTATATAATAGCCATAATTGGTATTTATGGTCTTATAACATCCTTTGAGAAGATCTATTATCTGCATAAAATATCCAAAATCAGTCTCCCGCAGATCATAAAAAAGGTAAATAAGGCAATGAATAGAGGAGGATCTCTTGAAGCATTGCGTTCAATAGGGAAATATCAAAATCCCATCTCAAAGATAATCTCAGAGGCCCTAAAGATCGGTTACAGAAATAAGACAGAGGTGGAAGATGCCATGGAACGTGTTTTTATCGCAGAGGTCGGGAATATGACCAAGGGTTTAGATACCATAAAAACCATAATCGAACTCTCCCCTCTTTTGGGACTTATTGGAACTGTTATTGGTATGTGGTATACATTTAAAGCTCTTGGAATGAACGCAGATCCTGCAGCAATGGCACAAGGGATTCATGTGGCTTTGATTACCACCATAGCAGGTCTCACAGTTGCAATAACAATGCTCCCACTTTATTCGTACATAACACGTAGGATAGACAGAGAAATTGATAAAATAGAGATAGCAAAGAAGATGACGAATTGGAGAGCTGCCGAAATGAAAATAAAAGTTGAATCAGATACAAAAAAGGCGATAGAGGCGTTAAGAGAATCCCGTGGAATTGTGAAGGTTAAAAGGCTTAAGGATAGAAATGCTAACATATGGGTTGCCCTAAAGCCTAACATGCTTGAAAAGAGCATAAATAACATAATAATAGAAAAATGCAATGCCACAGCACAGATTGTGGAAAGTAAACTAAGATTATGAGATTATTTTTAGGAGTTTTTGGATGGTTATGGATACAGGCGACTATAAAAATAGGTTGAGGAGGAATAATCCGAACATCAATTTAGTTCCACTTATAGACGTTATCTTCATTATTTTGATATTTCTTATGGTTACAAGTAGTTTTAAAGCAGCTTCCCAACCTGAATCTTCCTCTGGTAAACCAGAAATTGAAACTATTGGACCATCAGAATATTATCTAATTCCTGTTGCAGGTCTTAAAAAGGTTGTGGTAAATGGAGAGGATATGTCCTCCTATATAAAAAACAGTGCAATTGCAGTTCACACAAGGGTGATCGATGAAGGAGAGATAATTATAAGGCCAAAAAATGGAATGATAATTATAACTACACCTCCTGATCTGCCTGTCAATAAAGCTGTGACCGTTCCTAAACAATAATCAGGTGAGCGAATGTATCTTGGAAGAATTTTAGCTGTTGGAAGCACAAAAACTGGAAAATTTGTTGCATATAGGGTATCGAGCAGATCATATCCTAACAGAATCACAAAATCCTTTGTAGACAGGGTTGCAGTCCTACCAAAGAAAGGCCATGAGAAGGATGTATTTGAAAGTCCATATATTGCTTACAATTGTATAAGAATCGTTGATGATGTGGCAGTGGTCTCAAATGGATCCCACACAGATGTAATTGCAGATAAGATAGTCTCTGGAATGAACATAAGAGACGCAATCACACTGTCTCTTCTTGCTATGGATTATGAAAAAGATGAATACAACACCCCGCGAATTGCAGGAGCTACGTCTTTAAGCGAAGGTTCGTATATTGGAATCATAACCCACGATAATATCACTGTAGAGAAAGTCGAAGATGAAAAAGCATGCTATATCGCAACTTATGAACATACAAAACCAAAATATGTAGAATTTATAGCGGATAACGCGGAAGATGCTGCCAAATTTATAATTAATGGAGGGAAGTTCGAAAAATTCACAAATGCAATAACTTCAGCCGCTGCGTTTGGGGATAAGATTTGGAGCATAAGTTCGATTTAACCTGCTGGTGTGAAGATGGACATTAGGATAATAGGACTTGTAAAAATTCCCCTTATTAAGAAAAACGATGACATTGCAGAGTTAATATTAAATGCGCTGAAGACAGAAGATATTGAAGTTGAAAACGGAGACGTTTTTGTTATAGCCGAAACAGTTATATCAAAATCAGAGGGAAATATAATTGATCTTAGAGCTATAGAACCGAATTCAAGGGCGATACAACTTGCAGAGAAAACTGGAAAAGATCCTCGTCTTGTGGAAGCTGTTATTAAAGAATCTAAGGAAATATTAAGGGTAGGGCATGATTTCATAGTTTCTGAAACTAAGCACGGATTTGTGTGTGCAAATGCGGGAATAGACGAATCAAACGTTAAAAAAAGTATGGCAACCCCCATTCCAGAGGATCCAGATAAAAGTGCCAGAATCATAAAGGAAAAGATAGAAAGTGCTACAAAAAAAGAGATTGTAGTTATCATATCTGACACTCATGGTAGAGCCTTCAGAGAGGGGGCAATTGGAGTTGCGATTGGAATAGCAGGCATGGATCCTCTATGGGATAGAAGAGGTGAAAGCGACCTTTATGGAAAGAAACTTAAAACAACTAAGATAGCGGTTGCAGATGAATTAGCATCAGCAGCATCTGTTGTAATGGGTCAAGCTGATGAAGGAATACCTGTTGTTATAATAAAAGGTGTAAAATACGTTGAAAATCTGAGGGATGATTCTGCAACTGCAAGATCTTTGATAAGACCCAAAAAATATGATGTTTTCAGATAAAAAAACTATGATAACCATACTCTCTGGCGGAACCGGCACTCCAAAACTAATCCAAGGAATTGTAAGGATAATTCCCCCTAAGGAACTTGTTGTAATTGTAAATACTGTGGAAAATACCCATGTTTCTGGGGTCTACGTGGCTCCTGACATAGACACCGTGATGTACACCTTTGCTGGAATTATAAATGAAGATACATGGTATGGTATTGCAGATGACACATTTGTAACTCATGAAACCCTAAAAAAGTTAGGATACAAAGAAATTTTAAAAATTGGAGACAAGGACCGCGCCATAAAAATCCAAAAAACAATGTTAATGAGGAATTATCCTCTCTCAAAGGCTGTGGATATCCAAAGAAAACAACTTGATATTGAATCCCGGATCATTCCCATGAGCGATGAAGAGTCCCATATCAAGATTATAACAGAAGAAGGTAAGATGGATTTTCATGAATTTTTAATTGAGAGAAAAGGAAAACCTCATGTTTTTGATGTTATTTACAACCATACCAACCCTTCAGATGGTGTAATCGAGTCAATTGAAATTTCAGATATGGTTCTAATAGGTCCTTCCAATCCGATAACATCTATAGGACCTATAATTTCAACAAAAGGAGTTCTAAACGCTTTAAAGAAGGCTTACGTTGTTGCAGTATCCCCCATAATTGGAGGAAAACCTGTAAGCGGACCTGCTGCAAAGTTTATGAGGGCTTTAGGCTATGATATTTCCTGCGTCGGTGTTGCAACTATCTACAGAGAATTTGTCGACAAGTTTATCATAGATCTTGTGGATGCAAAATATAAGAAAAAAATAGAAAGACTAATATCTGAGGTTGTAGTAACAAACACAAAAATGAAGACCATTGAGGATAAGGTGATGTTAGCAAAAACCATTTTAGGTGAAGCGGTATGATACAAATGACCTTAATTCAAATTGACAACTATGGTCCATGGACTGTAACTCCTACACCAAAAGCTGAGGCAGATCTTCAGATCTTGCAAGCAGAACTTTATTCAGATCTTCAAAGGTATTTTGCCTCAAAAGGAGGACTTGTTTTTTTTACCCGTTTTGATAACATGCTTGCTGTTACAAACGATGTAGGTACAAAAGATCACCTAAAGATTCAAAAATCAGTGGGAAACAGATATCCCATAACAATAAGCATGGGTGTCGGAGCTGCTAAAACACCTTACGAGGCTCAAAGAAATGCAACAACTGCCCTTCAAAAATACGGTGGGGCGCAATCAGAAGATAGAAAAGAAGTTCTTGCAATAGATAGCCTTACAGAGAAAGAGGATAGTTTTGTCCAGATCGCGCATATAGATATAAATGGCATTACCGATTCTCTAACCGATATTATTCCTGCTTATGATACCTGTTTTATTGTAAATAGAGTTCAACACTTTTTGATGAAAAAACTTATTAAGAGAGGATCTCTGCTATTTTTCATAGGGGGCGATAACTTCATGTCTCCTTGCAATGGACTTGAACCAGAGGGTCTTCTTGAGATAATTGAAGAGATAAAGAACGAAATAAACATAGAACTTAAGGCTGGTATTGGAAAAGCTCCTACAGCCGAAAAAGCAGCGAATTTAGCTGATCTTGCCCTTGAGGAAATAAGGGGGAAATTCACCTATGATCTTGTTTATGTTATGAAGGAGTGAAAAATTTAGATGATTAATATAACCTTTGAAACTCTTAAAAAAAGCTTTATCAACATGCAACTTAAGCTACCTTTTTGATCTTTTTCTAAAAGTCGGGTGGTGAGCATATTGAAGTCTTAGCACCGATGGCTGGGACAACTGATGGTAATTTCTGCAAGAAGATCGCATCATGTGGTTTTGATATGGTGACTATAGGAGGTTACAATGCAGATAGACTAACTATAGACGCTGGATGTAAAATCATCAAAAGAGGAAGGGCTGAATTTGATATAAAAGAGGATGAGCTCATCTTCAGGATAAAAGAAGAGGTAAATATCATAAAAAAATCATGGGAAGGTATCGTATCCGTTAACCTACGTGCAACTTCTCCAGGACCTATAATTGAAGTAGCGAAGTTAAAGGAAGTGGATGTAGTCGAAATAAATGCACATTGCAGACAGCCTGAGATAATAAATGTTGGTGCTGGACAGGCAATTTTATATGACTACAATAGATTATATAATCTCACAAGAGAGGTTGTAGAAAGTGCCAAAAGCAAAGTCTCTGTTAAGATAAGAGCAAATGTTTCGGGTGTTGATGACCTTAGGGTTGCAAAAACGATTGAAGATGCAGGTGCAGATTATCTACATGTTGATGCTATGAAACCTGGATATGATTGTGCTGATTATGATATCATAAGGGAAATCAAAAAAAATACAGATATATTTTTAATAGGTAACAACTCCATCAAAGATTTAAAATCAGCTCAAAAGATGCTTGCTGCTGGTGCAGATGGAATTTCAATTGGAAGGGCTACAATGAGGGGAACCGTTCCTTTTGATCTTTCCTTGATATGATTTATATATCAATAATTTTTAATAGAAACATCGCGCTTATATATAAAAGACCTTAGATTTATTGGAATATATATTCATTATA
>CAZLGO010000007.1:0-24908 GCA_964559295.1 uncultured Methanobacteriaceae archaeon | reverse complement strand
TGCATGAGCGAATTTATAAAATTAGAAAATGTCACAAAAACATTCAACAACACAGATGTCCTGAGAAATCTGAATATAAGTATAAATGAGGGAAGTGTCCTGGGCATCCTTGGTAGAAGTGGTGCTGGAAAATCTGTCCTTATAAACATGCTTCGTGGGATGAGAGAATACAAACCAGATGAAGGTAGAATTATTTACAACATCGCACTCTGTCCTGATTGTTTGAGGGTGGATGCACCATCTAAGGTAGGTGGCAGGTGCCAATGTGGATCTGAATTTAGGGCAGAAAGCGTTGATTTTTGGAACTGCAGCAGAAAAATGTTTGCAGCCATCAGAAGGAGAATCGCCATAATGCTTCAGAGGACATTTGCCCTTTACGAAGATGATACTGTTATAGACAACATAAGAAAATCCATCGAAGATCATGATGAGGAGGAGAAGATATACAGGGCTATAGATCTTTTAGAAATGGTTCAGATGACCCACAGAATAACTCATATAGCAAGAGATCTAAGCGGTGGGGAAAAACAGAGAGTTGTGCTTGCAAGACAAATAGCAAAGAATCCTATGATATTTCTTGCCGATGAACCAACAGGTACTCTTGATCCAAAAACAGCTGAACTTGTACATCAAGCTTTACTTGAAGGTGTAAAGGAGGAGCACACCACCATGATCATAACATCCCACTGGCCAGAGGTTATGAGAAAGCTTTCTGATCATGTGATATGGATGGAAAAGGGCGAGATAATTGAGGAAGGTGATCCTAAAGAGGTTGTGGGAAAATTCTTAGAACAGGTCCCTCTTCCTGAGAAGAAGGAGGTCTTTAAAACTGGCGGTCCTATTATAAAGATGACGAGAGTTAAAAAACACTATTATTCAATAGAAAGAGGCGTTGTAAAAGCTGTAGATGGTGTAAGTTTTGTTGTAGATGAAGGTGAGATTTTTGGGATCGTTGGTTTGAGTGGTGCAGGTAAGACAACCATATCAAGAATGTTATATGGAATAACAGAGCCAACTAAAGGTCAGATATATGTAAGACTTGGAGATACATGGGTTGACATGACAGAGAAGGGCATTTTTGGAAGAGGAAGGGTAAAACCCTATCTTGGTATACTCCATCAAGAATACAGTCTTTATCCACACAGAAACGTTTTGGGGAATCTAACAGAGGCTATAGGCTTGGAACTTCCAGCGGAATTTGCAAAGATGAAGGCGATGTATGTACTTGAGGCTGCTGGTTTCGATGAGAAATATGCTGAAAGCATCTTAACCAAATATCCAGATGAATTAAGTGGTGGTGAGCGCCACAGGGTAGCCTTAGCGCAGGTTTTAATAAGAGAGCCAAATATTGTAATTCTTGATGAGCCAACTGGGACTATGGATCCTATAACAAGGGTTCAGGTTACAGATTCCATAAGAAGCGCAAGAGATGAACTAAATCAAACTTTCCTTATAATATCACATGATATGGACTTTGTTCTTGAGGTCTGTGATAGGGCTGCATTGATGCGAGGAGGAAAGATCTTAAAAACTGGGGATCCAAAAATTATAGTGGAAGATTTAACACCGAAAGAGAAGGAAAAAATGCTCACGGAGGAATAAAATGGGGTGGGAAGATTCGCCGTCGCATGTATGCAGAGGAGGAGATAAAAGGGCTTTGGCTTTTTGTTGTCCACCGGTAAAACCCTGTCCAATCATATATGCCTTGGAAGACGCTGGTCTTACTCCACAAGATTACATAAGAATAAAAGAAGAATTTGCAAAAGAGACAAAGTTAGGTTATGGTGAAGGTACTTGTTTTGGTTCTATGGTTTGGTGTTGTAAATTATCAAAGCCATGTCCGCTAAGGGATATAGTAATGAGAAAGGTGGGTATGAGTGCTGATGAATATATGAGCCTCAAGAAGCAATTATCCGAACGTCTTGTCGGAGAATCCAGACTGTTTGACAAAAAAAGTATTAAGGCTCTTGCTAATACATTTGATATTCCTGAAGAGGATGCATACAACGTTCTTCGAGAATGTGGAAATGATCTAAGGCAGGCTATTAAGGTTTTAAGAGTAAAGGATCTGGAGTCGTAGGATGGGCTGGACACCCCTTTTCCTCAGGATGGACGGTAAAAATGTCCTAATAATCGGTGCAGGAGAAGTTGGAAAAAGGAGGGCAAAAAGATTTCTTGAAGCTGGTGCCAATGTTGTAATAATCGGAAGGAATGTCTCAGAGGATCTTTTGGATCTTGGAGCCTCTATAAGATCTCAAGATGAGATTGAAGAGTGGATCAACTGGTCAGATATCGTGGTTGTGGCAACAAGCGACCATGACCTAAACGAACATGTTGCACATCTTGCAGAAGATAAACTTTTAAATCGAGCTGATTACCCTCAAAAGGGTAATATAATCGTCCCATCGTCTTTTTTTATAGGGGATGTGCAAATTTGCATCTTTACAAAGGGAAAGAGCCCTCTCATGGTAAAAGAGTTAAGAAAAAAGATACAAAAAATAATAAAAAAGGAGGATATCTTAAAGTTAGAACTTCAAAATTTTACCCGAAATATCTTAAAAGAGAAAATACACGACCAAAAAAGACGTAGATCTTTTTTGTATGAAATCTTAAATGATGAAATCATAGAAAGATTCATAAAAGATGGAGATCTGGAAAGTGCCAAAAGATATATAAAAGAATCTATAGAGAGACTTTGATCAACTTTTCTACAAATTGATATGATATGCAACTTTACTTGTAGTTGTTTAATAATTTTTTAAAGGTTTGTAGGAAAATTGTAGGAAGGGGTACTGTGATTCTAAACATCAGAGTTGATCATAAAATGGCTGACGTTAGTACCATAGAAAAGTCGTTTTATGATATGGACAATCTACTCGAAAATATAAAAAAAAGATGTTGTGTTCATGAGTATCTTCAGATTAAAACCTGCAATAGAGCTGAGTTGTATTTAGTTTTGGATGATCATGATTATATTCCTGAAATCGAGAATACCTCTTTTGTGATTGAAACTGATGACGATGCATTAAGACATCTTCTAAAGCTTACTTCCGGCTTGGAATCCATGATGGTTGGTGAAGACCAAATATTGGGTCAAGTAAAAGACGCTTATAAGGCAGCTTCTGAGGATGGATGTGTTGGACAGATCCTAAAGACAGTATTTACAAAATCCATCCATGTTGGTCAAGTTGTAAGAAAAAAGACAAACATAAACAAAGGATCTGTCTCAATTGGTTCCGCAGCCGTTGAACTTGCAGAATCTGTGCATGGGGATCTGAAATGCAAAAAGGTTCTTGTAATTGGGGCTGGCAAGATGGGAACCTTGGTTGCAAAGGCATTAGCTGAGAAGAAGCTTAAAGCCATAGTGGTTGCAAATAGAACCTACAAAAAAGCTGTAAAGCTTGCAAAAGAGCTTGGAGGATATGCAATACATTTCGATAAGCTTGATGACGCTATGGCTGATGCTGACGTTGTAATAAGTGCAACAGGAGCACCACATTTGATATTAACGTATGATAGAGTGAAAAGTGCTGTTTTACCCGAAAAACTTAAAGACATGATTATGGTGGATGTTGCAAATCCTCGTGATATAGACAAAAAAGTAGCAAAACTTGGTGTTAAGTTATTTGATATTGATGATCTAAGAGGTATAGCAGCTAAAAACAAGAAAATGAGAGAAGCTGAAGCTGAGGATGCTAAAAAGATCTTGGAGGAGGAACTAAAGCTTCTCAAGAGATCCCTAAAGCATCTTGAAGTTGAACCGCTAATATCTGATATTAGAAAAAATGTTGAGCGGATAAGAATCCATGAAACAAAAAAGGCTCTTAAGATGCTTGGAGATCTTGATGGTAGAGAGAAAATAGTGGATGATCTTACACAGGTTCTTGTTGATAAAATCTTTTATGATGTTATCAAAAATATAAGAGATGCAGCAGCAGAAGATGATAAAAAAGTTATAGAAGCTGCATGGAAAATTTTTGCAAGAGAGAACAAGCTTACAGTTGATTAAAAATTTTGAATATGTTTTTCAGACTAAGCCAACAACCTCTGCAATTTCTTAAGAGATAATGTATTGATTATATCGCCTTTTTTGGCCCAGCCACGTCTGGCTGTGGCTATTCCCAACTCTATGTATTTTAGATGTTCTGTGTTATGGGCATCTGTATTTATCGCAAGTTTACATCCAGATTCTAAAGCTCTTCTAACATTTATATCACTTAAATCAAGTCTATTGGGATAAGAGTTTATCTCCAGAAAGGTATTTGTTTCTCTTGATACCTCAAAGATCCTCTCAAGATCTAAATCGTAGGCTCTTCTTTCCTGAATTTTCCTTCCAGTGGGATGAGCTATTATATCCACATTTTCGTTTTCCATTGCTGAGATTATCCTATTGGTCAGTTTTTTCCTCTCCTGCCTGAAACCAGAATGTATACTTGCAACAACAATGTCCAAATCCCTCAATACATTGTCTTTTATGTCCAACTCACCGTTGGATTTTATGTTGACTTCTGCACCTTTTAGGATTGTTATTCCTTCGATTTTTTCATTTAGCTTACCTATCTCTTTCATCTGAGCCTGGATATCCTCCTCGTCCAAACCTCCAGCTATTCGCAGAGTACCTGTATGATCGGTTATGGCTATATATTTGTGACCTAAGCTCTTGGCTGCATCTGCCATCTCCTCGATCGTGTGGGAACCATCGCTCCATTTAGTATGCATCTGTAAGTCTCCTCTCAACTCGCCATACTTGATTAATTTAGGAATCTTACCCTCCATCGCTGCTTCTACTTCTCCTCTGTTTTCTCTCAATTCAGGCTCTATGTACATCATTCCCAATTTTTGGAATATTTCTTGTTCTGTCTTACCAGCAATTTGTTTTTTACCCTTAAAAAGCCCATATTCGTTCAATTTGAAACCCTTTTTTATCGCTATTTTTCTTATTTCGATGTTAGTTTCTTTAGAACCAGTAAAATACATCAAAGCAGAACCAAAAGATTTTCTTTTGATTACTCTTAAATCTGATTGTATGCCCTCCTTCAGCCTCACAGTAGACTTTGATCTTCCCTTAGCTATTACTTCGTCAACATCATCCAGACTGGTGAAGAAATCCATGACCTCTTTTGGTTTTTTAGTTGTAACCAAGATATCTATATCTCCTATAGTCTCTTTCCTTCTCCTTATAGATCCTGCTATCTCAACATTATCAACAGCCTCAAGATTCTCCAATTCGTTTTTAAGATTTTCTGCTATGGGTAAGATATGACCCAACAAGTTTCGCCCTGTTTTTTTTCTTGCAAATTCTATACTCTCCAAAATTCTTTGTTCAGTCTTATCTCCCATGCCTTTTAATTTCCTGATTCTATGTTTCTTTGCCATTCTCTCCAAGTCGTCGAGGTTTTTTATTCCCAATTCTTCGTGCAATAATTTGATGCTTTTGGGTCCGAGACCTTCAACTGCCAAGAGGGATTCAAAATCAATGGGAAATTCCCTCTTAAGATCCTCATAATATTTCAGGGAACCTGTATCGATTATCTCTTCGATCTTTTTGGCAATATTTTTTCCAATCCCGGGTAATTCTGTGAGTTTACCTTCCTCTTTTACTTCCTCGATATCCCTGGAAAGAAATTGAACAGTACGAGCAGCCTTTTTATATGCTACTGGCTTGTATTTCACGCCTTTCATCTCTAAGAGATCTGCAATTTCGTTTAAGATCTTTGCTACCTTTGGATTTTTCATTCTATTATCCTCTGTATACCCTTTACATTAAATTACCTGGTTTCTGCTCTGATATTTTAGATAAAAATAACTATGTAATCCTGAAATACTAAATCTTTTGATTTTCCTCCTGAACAGGAAGTTCATCATAAAGCTCCTAATATCCAGCAAATAATGTTCCACTATACGGGATTATCAATCTTTTCAACCTTATCTTTCTGATCTTTTCAAATATTTTTCTAAACTCAAAAGCCGACTCTATAGTGCCATCATGGTGTGCCATATTTTAAAACAGCTGTTAAAAAATTATGTATAATATTGAACCTATAACAGTCCCAAAACAATAAAAAGAATTGATCTAATTCCTTCGTTAATGATAAAGTCAAAAAAACCTAAAATAATTAAAAAAACTGGAATTAAAGCGTAAATTGTTGTTACTATAATTTCTTTTAAGCGTTATGAACATTGCAACTAAATCATCAAACTTTGGAAGCTTTTTTGTACCTTTTGCAGATTCAATTACTCTAATATGTAACTGCCTTAAATCCCCAGTATCGATCCTATAATGTCCAATATAAATCTAATTATATCTGCCACAGGTCCGCTCCACTTAATTCGTTTATTTTATCAACAATTAATAACACTGCACCAAACAAGACGACTTTGGTCCAATCCAATTATATCTAATCGAATCCCTTATTATTTCCTTTAAATTCATTTATAACTACATCCCTTTCTGAAATGCTAAATCTAAATATTTCTATTTAAATGCACATTAAATTATCTCTATTTGTTATTACATGCAAATGTGGTTATTGAGCATTATACATAACTAAAATCTTCGATAAACTGGCGCTATGTATCTAATCAATCATTAAAAAAATGATTAGAGATGCTATTAAATAAAATAAAGTTCAATAGCTAATCATTTAAATGGTCGGGGTACAAAAAAAACCAATAGGGATGTTTAATAATGAATATTGTGAGAAGGAGAACTACTGATCTGTGTTCCAGCACTGATGAAAGATCCGCATTAGCTTCATTTTGACTTGAAAATTGAGGATTCTTCATGAAATTTGAGAAAATCTTTGAAATGGAACCATTAGTAAGTTTTATTAAGTATTATGCAAAACATCTTACCAAAAAATGTTCAAATTGTAATAAAAAACGAATAGATCTGTTGTTTGACGCATACATCAGCCAAAAATTGGATTTATGTTTAAGCTGTAGAATCGATCTTCTAATAATAAAGGGATTGTTACACCTTATTCTTGCTGGTTCTCTCTCTAAAAAGAATATAAAACATCTGCTTAGAAAACCACTTTATAGAAGGAGTATAACAAGTGTTGTGGATGGTATCGCAAAATTTGGCATCAGAAGACCTCAACCTACTGGAGTACCTGTCGTTGTTGTCTGGAACATCACCAGCAGATGCAATCTTCGTTGTATTCACTGTTGGGAGGATGCATCGCCTGTTCCAGCAGATAGGGAACTTAACACCGACGAAGCACTTAAAGTTGTGGATAAACTCAACGAAGCTGGTGTTGCTGTTTTAGGGTTTGCTGGGGGAGAACCACTTTTAAGATCCGATTTTTTTGAAATTGCAGAATACGCAAAAAAAAACGATATCTACTGCACCCTTGCAACCAATGGCACCCTGATAACAGAAAAAATTGCAAAAAAAATCGTCGATGTCGGAATAAGTGGGGTTGAGATAGGTCTTAATGCTGCTGCTGCAAAAACCCATGATTCTTTTTGTCAGGTACCAGGTAGCTTTAAAAGAACCGTTGAAGGTATTAAAAATTGTGCAAAAACCAGAGGATTCCCTCCAATATGTATAAACACCACTCTTACCAAGCACACTTATTATGAGATTCCAAAGATCCTTAAATTGGCTCAAAATCTTGGAGCAAGCAGGTATTATGTATCAAGGGTGTTGCCTGTTGGTCGTGGGAAAGACATAAACGTGGATGTTACACCAAAGAAGAAAAAGAAGGTGTTGGAATTTCTTTACGATCATTTTCATGAAGGCAAGATGCAATGTCTTGCACGAGGGATGACCTATTTCGCGAGGGTTTGTTATGAAAATTCAAAAGGTGTGCTTTTTCCTGTAAATGAGATACTCACAGGATATGAGGAGCAGCATACAGATATTTTTGGTACAGATTTTGCAACCCTCGTTCGGGAGTTCTCACAATGGTTTGGCGGATGTTCGGCAGGTTTGACGTATTGTGGCATTTCTCCTGAAGGCGATGTTCTCCCATGCGCACCATCTTCGGTTAAACTGGGAAACCTGATGGAGAAAAGTTTAGAGGATATATGGAATAAAAATCATGTTTTAGATCAACTGAGGGATAGAAAAAGGATTAAAGGAACCTGCGGTCGTTGTGAGTTCAATAGTATATGTGGAGGATGTCGTGTGACAGCGTACGGAGTAACTGGTGACTGGATGGAAGCTGATCCTTCATGTCCATTTGCAGTTGATTGATGGTTCTAAGTGCTATAGATGCATTATAAATAAAATAAAATCCAATAAATAAATGGTGGTAAAATGGTTGAACTACCAAAAGAAGCTGCGGAAATGTTTAATAACGAATATTGTGATAAGGAGAAACCATTGGTCTGGGTTGCGACAATTGACGAAGAAAATCCGCATTTAGCTCCATTTTGCTTTACAAAGGTTGTTGAAGGGGATAAACTGCTTGTTGCTATCAATTTTGCAAGTAAAACTATGAAAAACATCCAAAAAGGTTCAAAAGTGGCTGTAGGTGCAGCAATTTATTACGATGGATACATGGTAAAAGGAACAGGTTCGATAATAAAAGAGAGCAAATATTTTGAAGAAGTAGCCAAGATGGTAAAAGAAAGATTTGGTGAGAAAATAAAACCACAGGCAGCCCTTCTAGTAGATGCGGAAGAAGTTTACTCCCTCAAACCAACAACTGGTAGAAAAAAGATAGGATAAGTCAGAGATTATGCAAACATTCCTTTTGGTGCATTTTTCTCTTTTTTATGTAATTTGAGTGCGTACTCTATGTGAGTTTCGTCCACAAGATCTTTATCCTCAGATATGGCTTTATGTAGTGCAACTTTTAATATTCTATCCTTGATGTCTCTTCCAGACATTCCCCTTGCTTTTTTTACGAGTTTTTCAAGATCTACCTTAACTTCAAGGGGCATGGATTTTATGTAGATCTCAAAAATCCTGCGTATTTCATCTTCATTAGGAAGTATAAACTCTATTTCTTCCTCGAATCTGCTTCTTATTGCAAAATCGAGTAAATCCGGGTTGTTTGTTGCTGCAATCGTCACAACACCATTGTTACGATTTATTCCATCCATTTCAGAAAGAAGAGCGTTCACAACCTCTGATACGTCCCCTCGCAACGATTGATACTTTCTATCAAGACCAATGGCATCTATTTCATCTATAAATATCACAGATGGGGCATATTTTGAAGCAAAATCAAAAAGATCATGTATTTGTCTTGCACCATCTCCTACATGCTCACCTATCAAACTTGTAGCTTTTATAAGGTAAAGTGGAACATCAAGTTCATTTGATAAGGATTTTGCAAGCATGGTCTTTCCTGTGCCAGGCTTACCATAAAAAAGGACGTTACGAGGTGCCCAATCTTTGAATTTACTAGGATCCTCGAGATATTTCATTATTATTCTGCATTTTGTCTTTGCACGCTCTTGTCCCACCACATCGTCTATCTTAACATCACTTTCTACCTTTCTAAACTCAGCGCCATCGTAATTTTCTATTAAGAATATAGACGTGTTATTCGTTATCTTAGAACTGTTAGGGTGTGCTTTTATTATTTTAAATGCATAATCTGGCAACAATTTTTGATCAAAAAGAAAAGAACCCTCATAAATTGTGTATCCTTCCCACTGTTCCCTTGCGTAAAGTTCAAAAAGTTCTTTGTCGTATATTTCTATTTTCGGGTTTTCTATAAGACTGCAGGTAAAAGGGTATCCAACAGGTTGTAAAACAACAACCTTGGCTTCCTTTTTTGGTTTATTTATGTTTTTCGATGCTTTTTTCTCTGATGAATGGGAACCGGACACTAAACTGTTAAATTTCACTAAAACATCTCCATTTTTTCTTTTTGTCCTATTTCATATTAAAGTTTTTCTTTTAAGATATGGTTGTATCTTGATTTCATGATCAAGGCATCTTCATCAAGAAAGGGTGTTTCAGAAATTATGGTGGCATTCCATCCAAAATCAACGATCACACGAAGCAGAGGATCTAAGGGAGGTCCGAACTTTCTCTCAGCAAGTACGTGGTGTCTTCTCTCACCAGCATCTGTAAATTCAACTGGTGTGAAGTGACAGTGAATGGAACTTAATCCTAATTCATCCTCTATTTTTTCAAATATTTTTTCATAATCTTTTTTATTTTTTATACTCCCATTAGATCTTGCATGTAGATGTGCAAAATCCACAGTTGGAACAAAATTTTCAAAAGACCGACATAAATCTATTATCTCATCTAAGGTGCCAAATTGAGATTTCTTTCCGGTTGTCTCTGGCGCAAAGGTATATTTTTTGATACCTAAACTTTCGATCTGTTCTATAAGTTCTTTAATGGTTTCTTTACATTTTTCTCGAGCCTCCTCTGGGGAGTATTTGGTGTAAAAGCCAGGATGAAAAACGATCCTGTATGAACCCATCCATTCTGAAGCCTTTGCTGACTGAACAAGCCTTATGATTGACTTTTTAATTACATCGGCTTTGTTAGAACATAGATTTATGTAATAGGGCGCATGCATTGAAACCAAAACATCATTTTTTTCGGCGTTGTCCCTCAGTTTGAGAGCAGATCCCTTTGAAATCCGCAGTCCATATGTTGCCTGATACTCGTATGCATCAAGTCCTTCTTCCCTTATATAATCGCAGACATTGATTGTCTTACCCCTAAATCCTATGGGATTTCCAGCAGGACCAAATCTTACATCAGCTGGCATTGAATCCCCCTATTTTAATCGATATTATGTATAAATAGATGTCATCTAAGTGTTCAAACAAAAATAAAAAAGAAAAAAATGTTTTTCACAAAGATCTATCCTTGTAATCCATGTTACTCTGCTGCAGTTGGCTGTCCTTTAACCAATATCCCAATTAAACCACCAATGAGGCCTAATATCGCACCAACAATGAACGCAACAATCGCACCAATGATAGCAACAGCAGCTCCTACTCCTGCGTAACCCATCATGGCAATAGCTGATCCAACTAAAGCAAGAGCTATAAGAGCGGCTACAAAATCAGCTATACCACCTGCAAGAGCACCGTTTACAATGCCATCCATATATTCCCCGCCAGCCATATAAGCCGCTACGAAACCACCGATTATTGGTGCTAAAAGACCTAAGTATGGTACAAAAACACCGATAATGCCAAGTATCAATGCAACCACAAATCCAACAGCAACTGCGGTCCAGTTCACCATGTTTTCACCTCCTTTCTATTTTTAAATTTATTTTCTCACATTTGGTTTATCTGATGCTCCTTATATTTTTTTCTTTTTGTTTCAATTGGAAACAGTTATATAAGTAAGTTGAAAAAGAAGCTTGACTGATCAAATACTTCATATAACTGAAAAAACTTCATATAAATGAAAAAAAGTTCTCGAAAATCTAATGATTTTTACGATGATCAACTCAAGTTAAATTATGTAATCAAAAAAAAGTCATTTTTTAATAGAAGTCCACCTCATTGTGGAAATTAAAACATGTTCTATTACTTGCTTTGTCCTATTTGAGATTATCAAAAAGCTCATCCAATTTGCTGGAATCCTGCCATGATCTGGATTATCTTAGCATCATCAAGTGGCTTTGCCTGAATCTGAAGACCAACAGGTATTCCGTTAACCTCTCCAGCCTTAATGCTTGCTGCTGGAATTCCTGCAAGGTTCGCTATTACAGTTAATACGTCGTATGCATACATCTCCATGGGCTCAAGGGATGTGCCCAGTTTATGAGGGAGTTTTGGAACTGTAGGGCCAACGATGGCATCCACGCCCTTAAGGAGTTTTTCCATCTCCTTTCTTATTAGAGACCTTGCTTGAAGGGCTTTCTTATAATACTTACCACTGTATTCTTTCTGACTTATGTAAGAACCAATATGGATCCTTCGCAAAACTTCTTCTCCACATACATCCTCAATTTTATATCCATATTTTCTGCCATCGTACTTCCTGGTGGCTGAGAAAAACTCCACATAGTTTATGAGGTAGTAGGTAGGTAGGCATAAATCTATATAATCGAAGCTTAATTCAACTACATCAGCACCTATCTCCCTCATTTTATCGATGCCCTCCTCAATTATATTGACTATTTTCTCATCAGATACTTCAAGGAACTGTTTTACCACACCCAGCTTAATACCTTTTAGGGCATTCTGTGCATTTTCATCTACAAGATCTGTGAATTTGGGAACATCCCAGTTGATGGTGGTACATTCTGTAGGATCATATCCTACAAGAACATCAAGCATCAGGGCAATTCCACTTACATCAGATGCAAATGGACCGATCTGATCGAAACTCATGGCCAAATCCAGTAAACCTTGTCTTGAAACTGCCCCGTAAGTGGGCTTGAATCCTATAACACCACAATGAGATGCCGGGTTTCTTATAGAACCTCCAGTATCAGATCCAAGAGCCAAATCACACATGTCTGCAGCGATTGCAGCAGCGCTACCTCCGCTTGAACCACCTGGAATTCTTTTGGGTGCTGCAGGATTGTCTGTGTAACCAAAATAAGATGTCTCGGTTGAACTTCCGGCTGCAAACTCGTCCATATTGGTCATTCCTATGATTATGCCATCTTCTTCCTTTATCTTCTTAACGACGGTTGCATCGTAGCTTCCCATGTAATTTTCAAGGGTTTTTGACGCAGCTGTGATTCTAAAATCCTCAACGTTTATGTTGCTCTTTATCCCGATTACGAGTCCTGCAAGCTTTCCAACCTTTTCACCATTTTTTATCTTAGAATCTACCTTTTCTGCAAGTAAAATGGCTTCGTCTTTTTTTATCTCCAAAAATGCGTTTATACCAGGATTTCTTTTTTCGATGTTGTTACAGAAGTATTCTAAATTCTCTAAAGCTGTGATTTCATGATTTTTGATCGATTCTGACTTGTCTAAAAGATTCATAATTACACCCTATGAATTTGATATTGATATATATAGGATTTATTGAGTTCCTGTCACTATTTATTTATAATGTTGTTATGATATTACATTGTATACTCTAATCTATCAAAAAGCCTATAACGAGCGATGCTAATCAACTGAGGATGATAATATGTGGCAAATTCTTCTGGTACTTGGTTTAATCGATAAGCTGATTGGAAAAGGTGGATCAATAAAATACTACGAAAAAAAACTTCACGAATATCAGGAACATGAAGCCGATACTTTAGTGGATCTTGGAGTCTTATATCTGGAAAAAGAGAGGTTTGACGAAGCATTAGAATCTTTTAAAAAAGCACTTGAAACATATCGTAAGCTTGATGATAAAGAAGGAGAAGCTTTTGTTTTGGATTTGATTGGTGATACCTATATCTCCATGAGAAAAATAGATAAAGCTTTAGAATATTACCAAAGTTCGTTCAAGTTATATTCTTCAATCAGATCATCTCTGAAGAATGAGATGCTTGAGAAGATAAAGGAAGTTGAGGATATAAAAAAAGCTATTGAAATTGCAGCAGAAGAGGAAGAAAAAGCTTCAGTTTCTCCTTTTGCAGAATATGAACGTGATGAATACGTTACCAATTATGATAAAATCGCAGAAAAATTAGAAGAAGCTATGGGGATGCTTGAGACCGTCAATGTATACGAAAGATATCCAAAAGAGGATGCAATGGAATATCTTAAGGAAGCTCTTAATGTATCCCATGAAATAGGAGATAAAAAAGAAGAAGCTACAATACTTTTGATGATGGGTGATGTTCTTTTAAGGGAGAAAAAAACTGATGAAGCATTGAAATATTTTAAAAAAGCTTTTGATATATTCTCCGAAACTGGCAATAAAAAAGAAGAAGCGCTTTCATTACTTTTTATCGGCGGAGCGTATTCTATGTTGGAAGATGCGGATAAAACATTTGATGCGTTTAGAAGATCTTTTGAAATATTCCGAGAATTAGGATATAAACATGGAGAATACATCGCAATGGATTTGATAAACGCTATATAAAGAAGTTTACCAGCTTACAGTTGAAATCTACATGAACCTACTCCCAAAAAAGTCAACTTTAGCAACTATAGCATCATCTATACTTGTATATTCCATTTTAGATATTGCAAAGGCAGTATTTCCAAGCATTGCCATTGAACCACCAAGAGTCTCATCATCTAAGATCTTTGCTATTTCCAAAACCTCGTCGCTTATAAGAGATGTGCCCTCTGCAAATTTTCTTGATAATTCCATGAATTTTTTAGGATTTGGATTTTCTATAAGTTTGTAGAGTAGATCCCTTCCGAACTCGCTTATCTTTTTTTTGTAGGTAGGATCCTCGATTATACTTGCTGTATCAAGCCCTCCTATGGTTTTTGCAATGACAAAGAGATCGTCTGTAATTATTTTATCAACAATGCCAATACCAGGAGCTCCTTCCTTAAGCCTTAGAACAAGTCCTCCACATAGTTCTGCTATTACATCTCCCAATCCACTTTTCATCTTAATTTCTGCAAGATGGGCAATACTTGCAGCTTTGTTGTGTGTAATGGGAAGATCCAAAGCTTTTGTAATTGCAAGTGATGTTCCGAGTGCACATGCGGCAGAGGTTCCAAATCCAGCGCCTATTGGAACCTGAATTTCGTGTTCAATCTCAATTTTTTTATCTTTTATGTTAAATTCTTTTTTTATCAAATCTACAGTGTTTTCAGTTATTGAAACATTGGTAGAGTCTTTTCCATTTATTTTGATGATGGTTTTGTTTTTCCCATCCCTTATCTTAACAATTGTAATAACTCCTCTATCCAGCACGACTCCTGCACCACGAGAACCCCTCTTGAGCGGATCTGGATGATCTACTATCTCAAAAAAGCCTGTTATATGAGATGGAACGAAAACCGAACATTTCATTTTATCATCATATTAATATATCACAAAACAATAAATAACTTAGCAAACATAACAAGAGGGAATATATGACTAAAAAAAGGGTAGATCTTCATATACATAGCATATTTAGCGATGGAGAACTTTTACCTTCTGAAATTGCAAGACGTGCCTATGTTCTCGACCATGAAGCAGTCGCAATAACCGATCACGTGGATGCTTCAAACATAGATTGCATCGGGAGAATCATAGACGCTGTTTTGGACATAAAAGATAACTGGGATATACAGGTTATTCCGGGTGCTGAGATAACACATGCTCCGGTTGAGGTTATTGATAAGCTGGCAAATCGTGCACGAAAATTAGGTGCTGAAATCATTGTTGTTCATGGAGAAACCATAGCAGAACCTGTGATCGGTGGGACAAACCTAAACGCTGTAGGCTGCCCGGAAGTTAATATACTTGCACATCCTGGACTTATAACCATTGAAGAAGCTGAGATTGCAAAAGAAAACGACATAGCATTGGAATTAAGCTCAAGAGCAGGACATTGTCTGACAAATGGTCATGTTGCTAAAATGTCTTTAGAGGTTGGAGCAAAGCTTGTGGTAAACACGGACACCCATTCACCCCAGGATTTAATATCTCAAAGGACTGCCTATAAAATAGCATTAGGAGCTGGGGTACCAGAAAACCATATCAGTAAGGTGCTTAATAAGAACCCAAAAAGGATATTGAAGAAAATATGATGTGGTAGGATGTTCGGAAAGAAAAAAGTCATCGTTATGGTGATTCTGATCATTTTACTGGGATTGGTTGCAGTTTATTTAGCTTGGCCCAAAGCTGCTGAGCCTGTAAGAAAAACCACTGGTATTGTGGAACTTCCTAGTCCAGAGACTATGGGTACAATGTCGGTTGAAGAAGCAATACAAAAGAGGCGGTCTGTAAGGACTTACACCGCTGAATCTTTAAGTTTAGAAGATATTTCACAACTTCTGTGGGCAGCCCAAGGGATCACAGATCCTGACGGTGGATTAAGAGCAGCACCTTCTGCTGGGCGCACCTATCCACTTGAAGTTTATTTAGTGGTTGGTACAGGCGGTGTAGAGAGACTCTCTGAAGGTGTGTATCATTACGATCCATCAAAACACAGACTGGAAAAAATTTTGGAGGGTGACATACGCTCAAGCTTAGCGGATGCTGCACATGGGCAGTCCTGGGTAGCCGAAGCACCTGTTAACATTGTTATTACAGCGGTGTACAATCGTACTACAGATAAATACGGTGAACTTGGTGTGCGTTTTGTACATATGGAAGCTGGACATGTTGGACAAAATATCTATCTTCAGGCTGTGGCTAGGGGGTTAGGTACAGTATCGCTGGGATCTTTTTATGATGATCAGGTTGAAAATCTCCTGCAACTTCCAGCCGATGAAAAAACTCTTTATATTTTCCCGGTGGGGCATCCGGCGAGTTAGATGTACAACCTTCAACTGCATTATCTGTTTGTCAAAATAAAGCTATTTTTCTTAGTGGCTGCAACTATAACAGGTTTTATGTTACTTTTTAAAATACAAAAAAGCTGGAACAGGCTGTTTCGAATTGTTCATGTTATCTGAGTTTTTTAACAGTTATTTTTTGCTTACGTATTTTCTTGCACCAACTATATGGCTGCGAAAATTCGAAAAAGTTATATTTGGATCAAAGAAATAAACACAAATACACCTAAGAACAAATGCAAATGATAGAATATGGAGAATACGAAGGAGGTAAACCAATGGAAGAAATGAGAGCAATAAACAAGTATTTTAGAGCAAGATATTTAGTTTTCAAATGGCGTTACAATTTATCAACTAAAAACAAGATTGCCTTAGCACTTGGAATGGCCTGTTTGACTGGACTTGTAGCTCAACTGAAGTTTTATCTTCCTTGGACTCCAGTACCAATTACAGGTCAAACTTTTGCTGTATTATTAGCAGGAGTTCTTCTTGGCAGATGGTGGGGTGGAATAAGTCAGGCAACCTATGTAACAATGGGTGTTGCAGGAGTTCCTTGGTTTTCTGGTTGGAGCGGTGGTTATGGTGCTCTTATTGGTCCCACTGGAGGGTATATAATTGGATTTATTTTAGCTGCTACATTTGTTGGTTATTTCACCGATAAATATATTAGAGCTAGGAATTTTTTCCCTTTGCTTGCTTTGATGCTTTTTGCTAATTTTGCTCTAATTCACATACCAGGATTGTTACAGTTGGGGCTTTGGTTCCACTTGGTTAAAGGTACATCTTCAACCCTTTGGGAATTGCTTTTGATGGGGACTCTTCCATTTGTTATCGGAGATGTGATTAAAGCCGTAGCAGCTGCAACATTAGCCTATGGTATTACACCAAAAGAAGCTTTTAATGGTGAAGTAGATGCCAAGAGGGCAATGAAATGGTGAATACATTAAAAATTCGAGCACATCATCTTCTGTGTATACAGGGTTTCCAAGGATATGGATATAGCCATAATTTCGTGGCTAATATGACTGAGGTTATCAAAAAAGTAACAGATACTAATTTGGAAGTAGAGATAATCGCTGAATGTGATGTGATTTGTTCTTGTTGTCCTTACAATAAGGAAGGCATTTGTCAAACGTATGATTCTGCTTGGAAAGTTAAAAGCATGGACGTGCATGTTTTGGAAAAATTAGGATTAAAAGAAGGAACAAAAGGCAGAATCAAAGATATTCTTTACCTTGTAAATACAAGACTAAGAAATATTTCCGATATCCAGGAAATATGTGGAGATTGTGATTGGAAAGGGAAATGTCTTTGGTTTATTTCCCGAAATAAACATAAAAATTTGGATGTACATCTAATGCAAGATAGACTATAAAATCTGACGAAAATTTGCATTTATAGAAGAGATGATGAAAAACTGTTAATTGTAAAAGACAAGTAGCTTTAACGTTTAACACACCTTCAGACTTTGCCAAGGCTTGGTTCAGACATCTCAAAGGTTATAGCTAATTTTAATCAACTTCTCTTAAGACAAGATTCGAAAAAGTTATATGATTCAAATCAAAAAATAATATCCGGTGAGAAAATGGTTGATATAAGAAAAATCACAGGGATTTTATTGATTATAATTGCCATTGTGATATTAATCTGGCCATATTTAGTCGCTCAGGCAGTATTAGAGATAATAAAATGGATCGTAGTAATTGTGTTGGTTATAGTAGGCATTGGACTTATCTTAAAACCAGGGTACTAAGAAACTACAACGTACTCCAGGATAAGATCCCTTCCCAATTTATAACTTTTTTTAAGTTCTAATTTAACAGCGTCACTCATAAAATCAAAGCCTTCACCATCAACAAGTGTTTTTGCATCTACGCCTCCTACAATCATTGGAGCTATACATATTCTCACCTCATCAACAAAGCCATCCTTAAGCATTGAATAATTTAGAGTAGATCCACCTTCAAGCATCAGAGTCTTTATTCCCATTTTTGCAAGTTCCTTCATCAGTATGTGAAGATCAACTTGATCTTTGCCACAGACTACAAGTTCAGTCTTTTCACCTAAAGCTTCAACTCGTCCTGGTGGTGCGTTCTCCGCTATGGCAATTATTGTAGGAGCTTCTTCATTTAAAACCCTTGCATCAAGTGGGATCCTTGCCTTGCTGTCAACAACAATTCTTATGGGATTATCCTTAACCTTTGCATCAATTTTATGCACAGTAAGTCTTGAATCATCGGCTAAAATTGTGTTTATCCCAACCATTATAGCATCCACTTCCTTTCTAAGTTTGTGAACCCTTATAAGGTCTTCTTCTCCTGAAATTTCTGAATTACCAGTTTTTGTGGCAATCTTACCATCCAGGGTCATAGCAGCATTTAATATCACATAAGGTCTCATGTTATCCAACCTTTAATAAAGGTTGATCAAAACTTATCTTTGGATCAACCCGTATCTTATGGATTGTTTCTTATTATCATTTCAATCCTACCCTGCCTTAGATTACAATTTTTGGCAGTACATACACTTACACCAATATCAACATCATTTAATGCCTCTAAGATGATATAATCGCCTGTTTTAGATTTACTTTTTACTATATCAATTCTACAATCATTTATTTCAATGTTCATAAATATATTTATCATAGACAAAATATCCTGCCTTTTGATACCCAAAACCTTTGAAATGGATTCTCGACAGGAAGAACACCCAGGAAAGATTATATCAACGTATACATCTGACATATCAACAACCCTCAAGATTGGTTTTGCTTTTTTATCGAAAATTATATCTTTTATGTTCAAACATAATCTTTTATTAACATCAATGGTTATTGGGGCAGAAAATCCATTAAAATTTATATCAACCACCTGTCCACCATCAATTGACCTTATCTTAAGTTTGCTGCCTTTATCCATGTGGACCTTTACGCAATCTCCTTGATTTAATATCATCTGCATGTGATGTCTTATGTTACAATACCATATTAAATGCGATAGAGGGGATGTTGGTAAATTTGTCTTCCTACCAGGAGATCCGTCTCGCGCTGAGAATATTGCCAAGCATTTTGATAGTTATGAAAAAGTTGCGCAAAACAGGGAATTTACAACATACACAGGAAAAATTGGCAAAAAGAAGGTTTCTGTTACATCAACAGGAATAGGATGCCCATCTGCAGCAATAGCATTAGAGGAGTTATCAAAGATCGGCGCTCAATATTTTATAAGAATTGGGACAACAGGTGCGATCCAGCCTCATATCAAAATAAATGATTGTATCATAGCAAGCGGTGCTGTAAGATGCGATGGAACAACTCCAAACTATGTAAGAGCAGAATACCCTGCAATATCTTCCCTAAATCTTACAAATGCACTTATAGGGTCTGCAGAGGATCTTGGGGTGGATCACCACGTTGGCTTGGTTTGTACAAGTGATAGCTTTTATAAGGAAGATGAACTGTTGAATGAGTTGAGCAAAGTGGGAGTTTTAAGCGTTGAGATGGAATGTTCTGCTATTTTAACCCTGGCTTCTTTGAAAGGCCTTCACGCAGCTGCAATTTTGGCTGTAAATGGAAACAGGGCAAAGGGTCTTATAATGCAAGATGCAAGGCTTGGAGTAGAAAACGCAATTAAAACAGCTGTGGAGGCTATAAGAAGGATATAAGACAACCTTTTGGAAAAAAGTTGATCAAAACAAAGTTTAAAGGAGTTTACAAAATGCGCATTTTATATGAAGACATTAAAAAAGGATTAATCGAACTTGTACCAGAAACATTAGATGATCTTTGGCATCTTTCACATATAATAAAACCAAAAAATATTTTATATTCAAAAACAACCCGAAGAATACAGGATACAACAGGAGAGCGTATAAGAAGTGATAGAGGCCTCAAAAAGACATTTTTTTTGGGAATAAAAGTCGAAGATGTTAGTTTTCATAAATATACCGGAAAGCTTAGGGCAACCGGTACAATAGAACATGGTCCAGAAGATCTGATACCTCTGGGCTCCCATCATACTCTGGATTTGAAACAGAACAATCCGATAAAAATAAAAAAGGACAAATGGTCAAGATGGGAAATAAAAAGGCTTAAAGATGCTATAGAGGCATCTAAAAAGCCATCCGCTGTTATAGTTGCAATTGAGGACAATGTTGCAGATTTGGGAATTGTAAGACAGTATGGTATGGATTATTATGGTCCTATAATTGGTAGAATACCTGGAAAAAGAATAGTTCAAAAGAATCGAAGAGAAGCTGTAATTGATTTCTACAATGAAATCGCCAAAGCTCTTCTTGAATTCGAGGACATACAAAGTATCGTGATAGCGGGACCTGGATTTGCAAAAGGAGATTTTTATGAGTTTTTAAGTGAGAAATATCCAGAGAAGGCAAAAATATCAGCAATAGAAAGCACAGGGTCAGGTGGTAGAGCAGGAATAAGAGAGGTTCTAAAAAAAGGTATAATGGAGAAACTGGCTGCAGAAAGCAGGATAGCCCAAGAGATGAGGTTAGTAGGTATGGTTTTAGAGGAAATTGGAAAATCATCTAAACTGGTTGCGTACGGAAGAGAGGAAGTTATGGAGGCATCGCAAGCAGGTGCCGTGGATAGGCTACTGGTTATAGATAAACTGGTACATGAGGAGGATATTGAAAAGATCATGGACATGGTAGAGAACATGGGCGGTAGGGTGATGATTGTAAGCAGTGAACATGAGGGTGGAAAGCAGCTTATTGCTCTTGGAGGGGTTGCAGCTCTTTTAAGGTATGGTCTAAGGTAAAAAACATGATCACAAAAGTTTTGGAAAAATGCACAGACTGTGGCATATGTAAAAATTTTGTGGTATGCCCCGCAGGCGATGTAAAAAGGAGCATAGAATCCGATACCTGTATTGGATGTGGAGCATGTACAATCGCCTGTCCAGAGGAAGCTTTGATTCTGGAGAGAAAACATCAGGAAAAAAAGAAGGTTTTTGTGGATGATAAAGAAGTTATGGCTTCTGGAACTGTAAAAGATGCTTTAATAGCTTCTGGCATTAAAATAAGCAAATTTCCAGTACCAAACCAGATCTTTATGCCATGCAGTTGTGGGGCATGTTGGGCATGCCTTGTGATGGTAAATGAAAAGCTTGCACCAGGATGTCACGCGCCCCTAGAAGATGGAATGAAAATAAAAACAAAATTTGAAGAACATACTCCAGTAAGGGTTGTAAGTGGTTTTGGAGCGCACTCCGTAGGTGGTGTTGGAACACCTTATTGGTTGAAGGGTCTTAGAGGACCAATTGAGGTTGTTGGATTTGCCCACGGATGCAATCTAAGGTGTCCTCAGTGTCAAAATCATATAATAGCCTTCACAGCAGGTGGTCATCTTCTTGAAGCTTACGAGACAGCCCAAATACTTTTAGGTTTAAAGGAACATCATAAAGTTAGCAGAATAGCCATCTCTGGTGGAGAATGCACTTTAAATAGAAGATGGCTTCTCGAAGTTATAAGATCAATCAGAAGTCTGGATGAGAATGTCCATATACATGTTGATACAAATGGTACCATCCTAACCTACGATTACATAGATGAGCTGGTAGATGCTGGAATGACCGATGTTGGGGTGGATATAAAATCAAAAAACCTTAAAACCTTCATGCATATAACAGGTTTGGATGATAAAAAAATTGCAAAGAAGTACCTTGAGACCTCATGGGAGGCTTTAGGCTACATAATAGATGAATATCCTGAAGATATATTTTTAGGAATAGGAATACCCTACAACAAAGCCCTTATATCTAAAAAAGAGGTTGAAGACATTGGACACAAAATTTACAAGATGAACGACGAAGTTCAGATATGTATATTAGATTACAGACCAGAATTTAGAAGAAAAAATTTGAAAAGACCATCTTTTTATGAAATGCTTGAGATAAAAGATATCCTAAATAACATAGGCCTAAAGACGGTTGTTGCCCAGACCTTGAGGGGACATTTTGGACCTTAAAAATGGGATTTGTATGAACATTATACTCTATCTGATAGCAGCATTTGCAATATCCGCTGTTTTAACACCGACTTTTAAAAAAATCTTTGAGATTTTAGGTGGAAATCTATACACTGCTGTGAGAGGCGGAACACCACGTGGTGTAGGTATTGCACCATTTATAGCCATGATTTTCTTCTTACCTTCCCCTTACAGAGATTTAATTGCAATAATTGGTGTTTTAGCATTTTTGGATGATATAATTGGTAGAAAAAAAATTAAAGGAATGTCTATTGAAATTGGGCAACTTTCAAGAGGCATAGGTATGCTTCTTGTTGCGTTTTTTGGATTTTACTACATTGGACCAGCGTCTATCCTTGTAGCTTTGATGATCCAGCCTTTGAATATAGCAGACATGCAACCAGGTGCTGCATGTTCCACCGTGATTATAATGTGTGTTCTTGTGGGTATAGCAATGTTTTTTGCAAATATTGGTGGTTATTACATTCCTTTGATAATCTTAGCTTCCTGTATTGGCTATGCACCGCTTGATTACAGAGGGAAGGTAATGATGGGAGAGATCGGAAATCATTCCTTTGCTGTGGGATTGGGTATATCATATGCAATTTTAGGAGGTTTTTTAGGAACTTTAGTTCTTTTCATTCTAACTTCCATCATCATAGCTTTTATAAGAGGAGAGAATCTTAAAAAATTCATGCGAAAGGAGCTTGGAATCCCTGATCCACATTTTGGGGACTATGTTATGGATGTTCTAACAGGGGGAGGACTGGGAGATCTTTTACGTAAGTTATTTTTTGGAAAGCGAAAGATAACAATAAAGAGAAAATTTTTTAAGCTTTTAGGATTTAGAAGGCTCGTTTTTAATCCATACGCTTCAACCTTTAAGAAAGGTTGATCAAAATTTACGTCAACGCTTTTTAAAAGGGTTGTCAAGAGGTGATTAGGTGAAAGCATTGTTCATGGTCACAGGGCGAGGAATTGGAGGAGATGCTACCATCGCCTTTAATATTTCAAAAACTTTATCAAAATATGGTGTTAGGTGCGAGTTCGCACTGGATCATAGTGCAGTTGGTTTATTATTCAAAAAAAATGGCATAAGATGGCATAAAACAAGCATTCCACAGGCAGGAGGACATGCCGCCACAAAATTTTCCCTTATAAAGGGAGGCTTTAGAACTGTAAAAGGAGTATTTGAAGCCATCAGGTTATACAGAAGACTTCATCCAGATGTTGTTGTTGGATCAATTGGTGGAGGAGCGGTAATTGGATGTTTAGCTGCTAAAATTTCAAACATTCCATCTGTAGGAATTGTTGCAACTCCCTATGACTCTAAAATCATTCCAAAAATAACTACTGTGGTTGCTCTTCCTGAATCTCCCCTATTCAAACTAAAAATCAAAGAAAAAAATATACATAAAGCATATCTCCCTGTAAATCCAGATATAATCGCCGGAGATAAACAAAAAGCTCGTAAACTTATGCCAGAAGACTATGATGAGACTCTGCCTACCATATTGGTATCTTCAGGTTCCATGCTTTTTGAGAAAATGGCTTATGCAGCATTAAAAATTTTAAAAAGCAAATTCGACGCAAACATCGTTGTTGTGGGGCATACAAAAGATGAATATCTAAAATATTTAAGAGGAGGGAAAATTCTCTATCTTGGTTATGTAAATCGGATGCATGACCTATATCAACTGGCAGACCTTGCAATACTCTCTGATGATGGTATGATGGTTCATGAAGCCATTGCATGTAATTTACCAGCTGTTACATTACCTGGAATAAAATACGGTCGTTATCATGGAATGGCTGAGATATTCAAAGGTGCAGCAGTTGAAGGAGATTTAGAGAACATAGATAGTATCATAAAAGACGTTCTTAGCAACATAGATGAAATGAAAGCTAATGCATCAAAATACAGAAAAGATGTTTTAAGATCCTCAGATAAAATTGCAGAGATAATTTACAGGCACATTGATAAAAATCATCCAAACTACGATAAATAGTGTAGTGACAATAATGTCTAAGATAATAAAAGATATTTACAGTTTTTATGTGAAGCGATATAAAAAAAGATTTTTATATTGTTTTGGATTTTACTATCTTTTAGTAATCATTGGAGCTATAGTTGGTCTTATTTTTTCTGATTTGAGTACGGGAGCAGGGCAGAGTACAGTCAATCAATTCTCCTCCACGGTGCCCGGTTTGTTTGAGGCAATTAAAGGGGGCGAAATAGTCGGTGTAATTTTGATGATTTTTGGAATAAACAGTATTTTAGGGAGTTTTCTTACCATTACTGTTCCAAATATACTTGGATTGGGGACACTAACATTTGTCGTTAGACCGTTTCTTTGGGGGCTCATATATGCTCCGATTAATCAACAAGCCGCAATGCTTTTTATATTCATACTTCCAACGTTGTTGCTTGAGGGTACAGCTTATGTTATCGCATTTGTATCGAGCATTGATCTTCTATTGGCAATTGTAAAACCTGCCGAATTGGGAGAAAAAACAAGATTGAAAGCCATGGGGAGAGCATGGATATACAATCTCAAAAGCTATGTACTGGTTTTGATGCTCCTTTTTGTGGGAGCTGTGGTGGAGACGGTCACGATAGAGCTTA
>CAZLGO010000006.1:0-34121 GCA_964559295.1 uncultured Methanobacteriaceae archaeon | reverse complement strand
TTTCTAATATGGAATTGTAATTATGGATCATGGATCTATATGTTTTGTTTGTCTTTTTGATAAACTGACTTATCATAAAGCTTGTTTCCCAAAAAGGGACATCTTGAATGCTTCTATCAACCTGATTTTCCCTTCGAAATGGGTTTTTACTTAATATTAGTTTAAAATCCAAAAAAATACAAGTATATGGCTCTTTTTTGCATTTAAGACTTTCTAAAAAGAAATTGTAATTATATACTATGAGTTTACCTGCTTTATTTGTTTTTCTGATAACTTAGATTCACAAGGAGGGAATTTACCAAAAATATGTAAGTTTAATACCTTTATTATTTTAATTTTCGCTGAAAAATAGCTTATTGATTATTTTATGAGTTTATTTTAAATAAATACTTATTTTGCTCTTGATGAATTTTAAAGGTAAAAATTTCTTTATTGCTTTATGGAGATTCTGATCACAATTTTTAATAACCACATCAACCAAGAACATGTTGGTGAGGGTGATGATTGATGTGGGTATAATAGGGGCAAGCGGTTATACAGGAGGAGAACTTCTAAGATTTTTAAAATACCACTCTAAAGTGGAAGTGGTTGTTGCTACATCAAGAAAATTTGACGGTGCCCCTATAGGAAAGGTTCATCCACATTTAAGGGATATGGATCTTAAGTTTGAAGATACTTCTCCAGATAAAATTGATGTTGATTTTGTTTTTACTGCAACGCCGCATGGCGTGTCTATGAAACTAGTTCCTACGTTAATTGACAAAGGTATAAAAGTTGTGGATCTAAGCGGCGATTATCGTTTTGATGACGTGGCTGTTTATGAGAAGTGGTATGGTTTTGAGCATTCCCATCCACTGGATGCTGTTTATGGACTTCCTGAAGTTTATAGGAGTAGGATAAAGAATGCAAAACTTGTTGCAAATCCTGGATGTTTTCCAACAGGTGGAATATTGGCATGTATTCCGTTAGTAAGGGAAAAACTTGCCGATGTTTTAATAATTGATTCAAAAACTGGAGTAAGTGGTGCTGGGATAGAACCAAGCAGTGTTACTCATTATCCTAACTGCAGCGACAATGTTGTTCCATATTCTGTTACAATCCACAGACACGCCCCTGAGATCCAACAAGAAGTAGGCAAGTTTGGGAATGCTGTCGTTTCATTTACGCCCCATCTTGTCCCAGTGATAAGAGGAATCTTAACAACAGTACACACATTTTTAAAGGAAGATGTAGGATCTGATTATATAAAGGAAATCTACGATATTTCTTACAAGGATGAGCCTTTCATAAGGATCTTTGATGTTGGTGAGATCCCAAGACTAAGTGCTGTGAGAGGTTCCAATTACTGTGACATTGGATGCTTTGAAATAGATGAGAACAGGAGAGCTGTCGTAATATCCGCCATCGATAATTTGGTTAAGGGGGCTTCTGGGCAGGCTATTCAAAATATGAACATAATGTATGGTTTTAATGAAAAGGAATCGCTGGATACGTTGGGCTTGCATCCATAACAACCTGTAAGAAAGTTGTTCAAGAACTTGGTTGGTGTGTTCAAATGAAAACAATAGTTTTGTATTATTCTAGAACCAAAAAAACAGCAACAGTTGCCAAAACCATTGCAGACGAAATATCAGCTGATGTCGTTGAAGTTGTGGATCTAAAGGACAGATTTGGCATTCTAAATTACATGCGTGCCGTAGTGGATGCTGTAAGGGAGAACAAAACAAGTATTGAGCCATCAAAGATCGATTTGGATGAATATGGTTTAATATACATTGGGACACCTGTATGGGCTGGAAAGCCAGCACCAGCCATTATCACATTGATCGATAGGTGTGATTTTAGAGGCAAAGATGTGATCTTGTTTGCCACTATGGGTACATCAGGAGGCGAAAGGACAATTGAGCGGATGAGAGAAAAGATCGAAGCAAGGGGAGGAAGGATGATAAGATTCTTCTCAATTAGAACAGGAGGTAAGAAAAGAGAAGATATAATCAGAGAGGTAAAAAAGATAGTAGAAGAAATGGATTTAAGGATCTATGGGATATAAATCAGGTGATTCAATGAAAGAGATGATCATGAAGTCATACAAACCATTAATAGCAATTCCAATAATTATCACCATAATTGCTTTAGCTATAATAGCAACGAATGGATTACAGGAAAGTATAGATCTTAAAGGTGGATCTGTAGCTGTATTAAAACTCAAAAAGCCTATAAACCAATCAGAATTAGAAGGTATTTTAAAAAAAGGGCTTAAAACAGATGAAGTGAAAATAAAATCCCTAACTCAAACACAGGCCATTGTTGAAATTGGTGGGGAGGCGGATCTGGGAAAACTTTCAGTTTCTTTAAGTGGAGTAGCTGATATAAGTAGCTTCAGATCGGTTGGACCGACATTGAGTAAGGAGGCTATGAGACAGATATACTGGGCAATAGGATTCGCATTTATATTCATGTCCATAGTTGTTTTTGTGATATTCAGGAATTTAGTACCTTCAATAGCTGTTATATTGGCTGCGTTATCTGATATTATAATAGCCACAGGAGGAATGTCTCTTTTTGGGATTCCTCTCTCATTGGCTTCTGTTGGAGCCCTTCTTATGCTTATAGGGTATAGTGTGGATACAGATATCCTCTTAACAACAAGGGTACTAAAAAGAAGGAGGGGATCTGTAACCGATAGGGCTATTGATGCAATGAAAACTGGTCTTACAATGGCAGGAACTACCATCGGAGCATTAACAGCCATGTATTTGGTCGTTGTATTTTTAATACCTTACGCAGAGGTTCTAAGCAACATCGCTGCGGTTTTGATAATAGGTCTTGTTGCAGATGTTGTAGTAACGTGGCTTATGAACCTGGGCATACTAAGATGGTATTTGGAGGTTAAAAGATGAAAAAAGGTGTTTTAGATTTTATCAAGGATTATCGCGTCATCTTGCTTATTATTCTCATCATTGGAAGCGTTGGCACCATATCTACAAAAGGTATACAACAGGGTTTGGATCTTAAAGGTGGATCATTAATCCAGATACATCTTGAAAAACCAGTTGATCAAGACACTATGAACAAGGTAACAAGTATTCTCGACAAACGTTTGAACATATTTGGAGTAAAGGACATCAAAGTAAGATCAAGTGGAACACAAGAGGTTATTATTGAAATAGCTGGGGTAAAGCCTGAAGAGGTTGTCAATGTAATAGGAAAACCTGGCAAATTTGAGGCAAAGATAGCCAATCAGACAGCACTTACTGGGGCTGACATAGTAAAAGTCGAAGCCTATCAGATTAAGGGGGTTGAATGGTCGGTTCCATTTAAGGTGTCATTGGATGGTGCTAATCGTTTTGCACAGATTGCAAGAGGTAAAGCAGGTTATCCTGTTGATATGTATCTTGATGATAAACTCATCTCCTCACCAGAAATAGCACCTGAGCTTGCCACAGGTCGGCCTGCAACCGATGTTCAGATAACAGGTTATGCAAAATCAAAAGAAGCTGCAGAGAAGGAAGCAAAGGAAATTCAAACGGTTTTGCAATCTGGTGCGTTACCAGTAAAGATTAAAATAGAAGGAATAAGTAGTGTGTCCCCTGCTCTTGGGGCGGAATTTAAGCAAGGAGCTTTAATTGCTGGGTTTTTGGCAATTATTGTAGTTGCTTTAATGATTCTTGTAAGATACAGGATCCCGCTTCTTGTAGTACCAATCCTATTCACCTGTCTTTGTGAAGTGCTTCTGATTCTGGGGATAGCATCCATCATAAAATGGAACATCGATCTGCCTGCAATAGCAGGGATAATTGCTGCTGTGGGAACGGGAGTGGATGATCAAATAATCATAACTGACGAGGTTCTAAAAGGAGAGACAGAAACAAGAAAAAGAAAGATGAGCATTAAAACCCAGATAAAAAGAGCATTCTTCATCGTTTTCTCATCGGCAGCGACCCTTATCGCTGCAATGTTTCCTTTAGCATATATAGGATTTTCTAGAGGATATACAGGAATCGGAATGCTTGTTGGATTTGCATTTACAACGATTATAGGAGTTTTAATTGGGGTTTTCATAACAAGACCTGTTTATGCTAAATTTATAGAAAGGATTTTATAACAACCTACAAGAATTGATCAAAACATGAAAAAACTTTTAATGCATGCTCATGAAGAAACCAAAAAAACTTAAGGTTGAACCAATAAAAAATGGAACGGTTATAGATCATATAACAGCTAACAAGGCTTTGAGTGTTCTTAGAATACTTGGACTTCCTAACGGAAAAAGCACAGTAACAATTGCCATGAACGTTCCATCCTCCAAAATGGGGAACAAGGACATAGTTAAAATAGAAGGACGAGAGTTAGCACCAAAGGAAGTTGATAAAATAGCTCTAATAGCTCCAAATGCCACAATAAATATAATAAGAAATTATGAACTCTCAGAAAAAAGCAAGGTACATCTTTTAGATGAGATAACTGGTATCCTAAAATGTCCAAATCCCAATTGTATAACCAATACAAGTGAGCCTGTCAACACGAGATTTTATGTAATAAGAAGAGAACCTGTTATCTTAAGATGCTACTACTGTGAAAGGATCATGGAGGAAAGTGAGATAGAATCTCAGTTTTAGGATGTGACTTATTTACAGGGCTTTGTTTTGGAGCGTATCCCATAAGCATGCATGCTATAAAACCCAATTTCTGTTTTGCATACTACCGATCTTTTATGTACTCAGCCAGCCTTTTAGCCAAAGCAACTATTGTAAGAATTGGAGGAACTCCAGGAGATATTGGAAAAACACTTGCATCTGCAACAAAAAGTCCATTAATCTCTGTTTCAAGATTTTTATCAACAGCCCTTCCAATTGATGCTGTTCCTCCAGGATGCGCGCCTCTTGCATGAGTGGATATAATTGTCTTTGGATCAACACCTGCTTTTGTTAATATTGACCCAGCAATTGCTGATCCTTCTGATAGGAGCTTTACGTCATTTAGAGTGTTGTATTTTACTACAGAATCTTTTTTAACCTTGCCAGAAGACTCATCCTTTATCTTGACCATCATCCCCAATATGTCTTTGCTTTTGGCTCCAAGATGCTCGAGTCTTTTGTACAAATAGCTTGAAAAATGAGGAGCTATAATAAAGTCATCGAATTTTATTAGGGCGTTCATTTGAACTTCTTTATTAAATCCAATGTCCTTCAAGATCCCACCAACTGTAACAAAGGTATCCGCGAAAAGATTATCTCCAGCATTTATACCAACCTTTCTTAATAATCTGGGAGTTTGAATAGCACCAGAGGATAAAACTACGATATCTGATGGAAATACCTTATCGTAGCTTTTAACTCCCATAACTTCCCCCTTAACCACCATTATATCCGTGACAGTGGTATTTTCTATAACCTTTGCTCCAAATTTTTTTGCTTCTTCTATAGATTTTAAAGCAGTCCATTTTGCATCTCTGGGGCATCCGAAGGCACATTTACCGCAGGGTTCACATTTTTTTGGATCTATAAACTTTGGCATTTTTTTAATATCAAAGCCCAAGGATCTGGCTGCATCCATTATTTTTTTTGTACCGTTGCCAAAATGGGAATCTGGAAGAGTCTTTACAGACAACTCCTGCTTTACTTTTCTGAATTCTTCCCCAAGATCTATGCCCATCCTTTTGAGGAGATCTTCAGAGGCTTTTATACCATTCGCTGTTGACACAAGTGTTGTACCTCCAACACAAGAAGTCTTTAAGAGATCCACTCCTGTTTTTAGGGGTTCATAATATTTATGGGCTTTTTCAGGCTCTATATATGGTCCTTTTTCGATTATAGTAACAGCTAGTCCACTTTCTGCAAGTTCTGCTGCAACAGTTGCTCCACCAGCTCCTGATCCTACAACTACTACGTTCATTCTAATCTCCTTACTGTAAACCCTTAAAAACAATCTTTTAAAACAACTTCTATGAAAGGTTGATCAAAACTTATCTTCGGTTCGATCCTTTTTTGACGATTATTATCATTCCATAACATTTATAGCCTTCATAGGACAAGAAATGGTGCAAACCCCACATCCAATACATAGTTGATCGTCTATCTCAATACTCCAATCGTCCATGACATGAATTGCTTCTACAGGACACAATGATACGCATGCTCCACAGTCTATGCATTGTTCATTGTCTTTTTTTACAACCTCTTTGATAAAATCTATACTGATACCTTGTTTTTTTATATATTGAATACTTTCTTGTGCCTGCTTCCCACTTATATCTGCGAGTATTTTACCTCCTCTTGAAGTTATATCAGCCCTTAATATGTTAAAAGTTATATCATACTTTTTTATCGTGTTTGAAATTATCGGTTTGTTTATTATATTGGCTGAGAACTTTAACCAAGCTTTCATAGAGATACTTCTCCTCTATCTTTTTTATCTTTCACCAATCAATCTTGAAATATCCTCTGCTGTAATAATACCTTTTACTTTGTTGTTTTTATCAACAATCGGAAGTCCTGAGATATCGTATTTATCTATTCTTCTTGCCACAGCATCCACTGGTTCTTCTTCCCTTGCTATTATGACATTTTTAGTCATAACATCTTTTAATCTCCTCCTGCTCTTTGCAACTGCATCTGCTATGTCCCATGATGTTACAATGCCCACAAGTTTCATGTTGTTGTCCACAACAGGGAGGTGATTTATGTTGTTCTCAACAAGTTTTTTGGCAACGTCAGTAATGCTTTCCGTTGGATATGCTACTATCGCAGGTTTACTTTCTATATCTTTTACCAAAATAGAAGGTTTTTTAATTTCAAGCGGTTTTAAGACATGTTTTTCTGATGGTACTTTTTTTATGGGTTTTGTAACAAAGAACTTCCCTTCCTCTATCCATGTTTTCAATTTTTCTGCAATTTCTTCTGCTTTTTTGTGTGAAGATAAGGGAGATGTTGGAACCTCCATACCACCAATTTCAATCTTTCCACTTTTCAATTCTTTATAGTTGGTCTCTCCAATAATTGGACGATTTCTTCTTGCCATACCATAATCCATAATACGGCAGGTTATATCTTCATCACTTATAGCTGTTCTTTTGGCTATATTCTCATTTAAAATAGGTATTGGAACTCCAACTCCAACATATAGTGTTGGACCATATTTTTGCATGGTTGCACCTCGAACGTAATTATAATCCATCTTCTTCATGTCTCCCTTGAGCATAAGAGTTCCAGCTGGACCTACAGGTACCCCATTTCTTCGCTCCACCTCTGTTGCATGTTGTGTGCCCTCTCCAATTACAACACCTTCTCCTCCACATAGAAATATCCTTGTTCCTGTTCCTATGGTTTCAAAATAGGGATCGTTAATAAGCGGACTAAGTTCACCAGCACTCGAGTAGGTTATATTCCCAAAATTAGGTAAAAGTGTGCCCATATATGTATAGAGAGTTTCGTCTGTTGAGTTTGTTGCAACAGCATAGTTTTGATAACAATTTCTTGGATTTACCATAATTGCCTGATTTAATTTCTCGAGGGTAATATAAGTCTCTATTTTTTTTCTTGGGTAGCAATCTGTTCCATATGCCTCTGCTACAAGTTCTATTTCCCGCCCTCTTATGAGATCCTCGATAAGATGGGCACCTCCATAATCAATTCCTATTTCAGGATTCCTGTTTGGTTGTGCAGCCCCTATATAAACATCAACAGCAGCTAAACCTGAATAGGCTTCAACATTGTTTAAAAAGGTCTTATACATTTTTATTGGTGGATCAGAATGACCGAAGTTCAGAAATGCCCCTGAAGAACACATAGCACCAAATGTCCCTGTTGTCACAACATCAATTTCCTTAGCAGCTTTTTTTGTACCATTTTCTGCTACGATACTTGTCATTTCCCTGGCTGTTACTACAACAACATCTCCATCTTTGATTTTCTGGTTTATCTCCTCGATTGTTTTCATCCTATCACATCAAGTGCTTTAATAAATATGTAAAGTTTATTATGATTCTAAATCCTAAATCCAGCTTTTTTTCATACTCTATTTCAATTTCACAACCTCTTGGACCACAACAATAATGTTGCAAATCAAACTCAGCTTGCATTATTCACCAGTTATTTTTATACGGATAGTTAAGACATTTTAATATATAAAATGATAACTCCTCTCTAAGGGGACAAAAATCTATAACCATATAAGTTAGAAATCATAATTATAACATCATGACAAATCCTCTATATCTTGATGTAGCAGAAAGGACCATTCATCTTTTGGAAAATCGAGCAGATTATGTTGATGTGAGGATAAGTGAAAATCAAAGCACATCTATACTGATGAAAGATGGCAAGATCCAAGAGATAAACTCGGGTTTTGATTTTGGCGCTTGTTTTAGGGTACTTAAGGATGGAGCATGGGGCTTTGCATCCACAACCCAGATCTCAAAGATGAATGAAATTGCAGAATCTGCATTAAGACTTGCAAAATCGTTAAAAGGCGATGTGAAACTTGCAGATGTTGAATCTGCTACTGATTATGTAAAATCAAATGCAAAGTTAAAACCAAAGGAAGTTTCAATAGATGAGAAAAAGGAGGTCGTATCTGAGGCAGATCATGCTGCAAAGATCAAAGATGTTGTAAGTACCACCGTATCTTATGTGGACGCTGAAGGCAAAAACACATTTTTAAATTCAGAAGGTGCATCTATTGTTGTTGAGGGTGCAAGAGTTGCTATGTTTTTGAATGCTGTTGCAGCATCAGAAGGTGTTATCCAATTTGGGCACAAAAGTGTTGGTGGAGCATGCGGATTTGAAGCCATAAAAAAAGAAGATATTGAAAAATTTGGAAGATCAGCTGGATCTAAAGCCACAAGACTTCTTAGAGCTGCCCCACCACCATCAGGAAAGTTCCCTATTGTGATGGATTGTGAACTAACAGGTGTTTTTGTGCATGAAGCATTAGGACACGCTGCTGAAGCTGATTTAGTTTTACAGAATGATTCCATCCTTAAAGGGAAAATTGGAAGCAAAATAGGCTCAAAGCATGTCACCATCATAGACAATGCCAGTAGGGATGCCTTTGGTTATTATCCTTATGATTCAGAAGGAATAAAAACACAGAAAAACATTTTGGTTGAAGATGGAATTTTGATATCCTACATGAACTCAAGGGAAACTGCATCAAAATTAGGCATGAAACCAACAGGAAATGCAAGATCTGTAACCTACGAGCGTCCAATTGTAAGAATGAGCAACACTTACCTAAAACCAAGAGACTTCAAGTTTGATGAATTGATAGAAGATATAAAAAAAGGAATCTATCTTAAAGGTTCAAGAGGAGGTCAGGTAGATACAGGGAAGGGCATTTTCCAATTCAACGCTGCAGAATCTTTTATGATTGAAAATGGAGAGATAAAGGAACTATTAAAAGATGTTTCGTTGTCCGGCAGTACCCTTGAGATCCTAAAAAAAGTTGATGCTGTAGGTTCAGATTTTAAAATGAGCGTTGGATTTTGCGGAAAGGCTGGACAAACCGTTCCTGTTGGAGATGGAGGCCCCCACGTGAGGGTTAGTGAAGCAACGGTTGGAGGAGTACTCTAATCAACCTTTTAGAAAAAGGTTGATCAAAAAGGCAAGCGTTTGAAAGTTTCTTAAAAGTTCTTTGGCTTAAAAGTTTAAAAACGATGTTGGAGGAGTAATTTAATGTTATCCCAGAAAGAGGGAAGATTTTTATTGGAACTTGCAAGAGAAGCTATAAAAACCTATTTGGAGGACAGAAAAATCATACAAGTACCTAAACACACTCCAAAATCATTGAGAGAACATAAGGGAGTATTTGTAACCATTCATCGTAACAAGGAACTTAGAGGATGTATAGGTTATCCCGAGCCAGTAAAATCGCTTGCAAATGCGGTTATAGAAGTTGCAATATCTTCGGCAACAGCAGATCCCAGATTTCCACCCATGACGCTTGATGAATTAGATAAGATCGAAATAGAGGTTAGTGTCCTAACAAAACCAGAACTTATACAAGTTGAAAGTCCAAAGGAATATTTAAAGAAGATCAGGATAGGTGAAGATGGCCTGATAGTTGAAAAAGGATTATACAGGGGACTTCTACTTCCACAGGTTGCAACCGAATGGCGTTGGAATGTGGAGGAGTTTTTATGTAACACATGTATGAAGGCTGGTCTTCCACCAGATTGCTGGCTTTCTGAGGATGTTAAAATCTATAGGTTTAATACACAGATTTTTCGTGAATAGTTGCATTTTGCACTTTCCTTTAATAGATTCTGAACTTTTTTATTCTAAACCAAAGTGATTGCATGTTTATACCAACCGTTCCCACACCAAATGAAATCCTAGATAAGAGTTTTAGAAGGGCAAGGAAGGCTGCAAATAAAGTGAGAGCTTCAAAAATACCAGTACATCAGAAAGCAAAAAGAATAGAAGAAGCAAGAATAAAAACAGCATGTCAGGTTATAAAAGATACTCTAAATAATCTAATCATAAAAACACCGAAGATAGACGATATGCACATGTTTTATCAGGATTATGTGGATGTTATGGTGGGTGTAGATGAGCTGAAAAAATCCCTTGGAGCTTTAAATTGGGCTGTCAGGATCATATCGAAACTTGAAAATGAATATGTATTTAAAATAAGAAGATCCAGGTCAGAAAATGCATCAAAAATTAGAAAAGCGGCATTTGGGAGAATTTCATCTGTTTTGCGCAGGATAGAGGATGAACTTGATTTTTTAGCCTTTGCAAAAGAAAAACTTAGAAACATGCCTAAAATCGATTTTAGTGCAAAAACAGTTGTTATAGCAGGTTTTCCAAATGTTGGAAAATCAACACTACTCAAACAGATGACATTCGCCGAGCCGAAGGTAGCTGATTATCCATTCACAACCAAAGGTATTCAAATAGGATATATGGAGAGAAAATGGGAAAGATATCAAATAATAGACACACCCGGACTTCTTGATAGACCTATAAAAGATAGGAATGAAATTGAACTTCGGGCTATGGTCGCACTGGAACATCTTGCAGATATCATCATATATATATTCGATGCATCTGAAACTTGTGGATATCCCCTTGATGGACAATTTAGACTCTACAGAGAAATAAAAAATATTTTTGATACTCCTATTTTGTGTATTTTCAACAAAATGGATCTGGTAGAAAATTTTAAGTATCTGGATGAATATATCAAAAAAGTGGATGAGCCTTTAATGGTTACAGCATCCAAGAGAACAGGAGTATCAGATGTAATAAAAAAGTTGGAGGAATTCTGTGAAAGATATAAAAAAATCAGGTGAAGAGAAAAAGAAACTGGTAGAAAGAAGAAAAAGTGTTGCCCAGAAGATGTTTGAGGACATGGCAAAAACAATTCGCGAAAAGCAATTGGAACTTGAAAAAGCGATATCTGAATACACAGCCATGCCAGAAAAACCAAATATAGATGTAATCGAAACCGAGGATAAGATCATAGTCAAGACGGATCTTCCAGGTGTTAAGAAAGAAGATATTGATGTGGATCTTACAGAAGACTCCATAAACATCGTGGCGAAATTTGAGGAAGAAATTGGGGTTGAAGGAGCAAATTACATAAAAAAAGAAAGAAAATATGGTGAGGCAAGAAGATCTCTAGTTTTACCAGCAAAAATAAAGGTCGACGAAGCACGTGCTACTTTCGAAAATGGCGTATTAACGGTTGATCTTCCAAAGTTAGAAGTAGAAGAAAGATTCAAAGTAAAAATTAGATAAATATTCCCCAACTATTCGAATAGCCCAAAAATAGAAAAATTATCATATAATTGACACTTCCGGACTTTGATAAAAAAAATATAATTATCATGGGGGAATCTATTTGAGGAGAAGAAGGGATCTTGCATATGAAATATTCAAAGAAATGGCAAAAACCATTCGTGAGAAGCAAGATGAGCTTGAAAAAGCAATATCTGAATACAAAACCATGATTCCAGAAAGACCAAATATGGATGTAATCGAAACCGAGGATAAGATCATAGTCAAAACAGATCTTCCAGGGGTTAAGAAAGAAGATATCAAGGTGGATCTTACAGAAGATTCATTAGACATTAGTGCAGAATTTGAGGAAGAAATTGAAGTAGAAGAAGGAAGGTACATAAAAAGAGAAAGAAGGTACGGTAAGGCAAAAAGAACGTTTACCTTGCCAGCAAAAGTAAAAGTCGATGAAGCACGTGCCAAATTTGAAAATGGTGTTTTAACTGTTGATCTTCCAAAGTTAGAGAAAAAAGAGAGATTTAAGGTGGAGATAGATTAAAAAGACCCGTAGAATATGCTTGATGCGCTTTCTACCTATCTTTTTTCATTTTTTTAGTTCTAAATCTTTAAACTTGATTTTTAGTCTCCAAAGACCTTTGATTTTTAAAAAACTAAAAATGCTCATTTTTTTTTGGGAATATTGTCTTTTTATAAACCTAAAAATGCCTCGAAATTCCACGGTTTTATTCAGAATTTTTCTAAACAAACCCTTACATTTATAAGAGTTGGTTAGAGATATAATCAAGTTGAGTATTAGGGTGGATAAACACATGCCACTAAAATGAATTCGTATCCAACGAGGGATTGCAATGGGAAGAATAAAAATTATAGATACAACGTTTCGAGATGCGCACCAGTCCCTTTTGGCAACAAGGATGAGAACCCGAGATATGTTACCTATTGCTGAAGAGATGGATAAAGTTGGGTTTTTCTCCTTGGAAGTATGGGGAGGTGCTACATTTGACACTTGTATAAGATATCTAAATGAAGACCCATGGGAGAGACTTGTAAGTCTTAAGGAGATCATAAAAAAGACTCCGCTGCAGATGCTTCTTCGTGGTCAAAATCTTGTTGGATATAAACATTACTCCGATGATGTTGCTAAGGCCTTTGTTGAGAAAGCCTATGAAAACGGAATTGATGTTTTTAGAATTTTTGATGCTGTAAATGATATAAGAAACATGGAATTTACAATTAAGGTTGCAAAAAAACAAGGTGCTCATGTTCAAGGAACCATATGTTATACAATAAGTCCTGTTCACACAATAGATAAGTATGTGGAGCTTGCAAAGAAATTAGAAGAATTAGAATGCGATTCAGTGGCTCTAAAGGATATGGCGGGATTAATATCTCCTCACGATGCTTATGAAATTATAAAAGCTCTCAAAGAAGAGACAAGTATGACTGTAAATCTACACTGTCACTGTACAAGTGGTATGACTCCTATGAGTTACTATGCTGCCTGTGAAGCTGGTGTTGATATCTTAGATACCGCAATGTCACCGCTATCATGGGGTGCATCCCAACCGCCGACAGAAAGCGTTGTAGCAGCCTTAAAGGATACTCCTTACGATACAGGATTGGATCTAAAACTTTTAACTGATATTAAAAAATATTTTGAGAAGATAAGGGAAAAATACAGAGGGATTTTAGATCCAATTGCTGAAAGAGTTGATACTGACGTTTTAATCTACCAGATACCTGGTGGAATGCTTTCAAACCTTGTCTCTCAACTTAAAGAACAAGACGCCCTTGATAGATATGAGGATGTATTGGAGGAGTTGCCTCGTGTTAGAGAGGAGTTGGGATACCCGCCCCTTGTAACTCCAACAAGCCAAATAGTGGGAATTCAGGCTGTTATGAATGTATTGCTTGGGGAAAGATATAAATCTGTTTCAAAGGAAGTTAAAGATTATGTTAAAGGGTTCTATGGGAGACCTCCTGGTCCAATTGATGAGAAGATCGCGAAAAAAATCATAGGGGATGAGAAGCCAATAGATTGCAGACCTGCAGACTTACTTGAGCCTCAACTTGAAAAATCCAGAAAAGAGGCGGAAGATTTAGGAATTGTAAAAAAAGAAGAAGATGTTTTAACATATGCCCTATATCCTGCAGTCGCTCCCAAGTTTCTGCGTGGTGAGATAGAAGAAGAAACGTTAGAACCTCCAAGAGAGATGATCCCGCAGGAGGCATCACCAGCAGTTCCAACAGAATATAAAGTAGATGTTGATGGAGATGTCTTTGATGTTAAGGTTCTTCCTGTGGGTTACATGGAAATAGAGGAAGTAAAGGCAGAAGCTCCGAAAGGTCCTGTTGAAGGCGGTGTCACATCGACAATGCAAGGCATGATCCTCAAACTTAAAGTTAAAGCAGGAGACAATATAAAGAAAGGAGATGTTGTAGCTGTTATTGAAGCTATGAAAATGGAAAACGATGTTCATGCCCCAAAATCTGGAATTATAGATGAGATATTTGTTTCAGAAGGAGATACAGTAAATGCTGGTGATGTTTTGATGGTTATAAAATGAAACAAAATAATCAAGTTACCAGCTAACTTCCCTAAATTAGAAGTTTGGTGTGATACATATAACTTCGTTATAGAGCACTATAACGAAGTAAATGGAGTGGTGCCATGTTCAGTAAGATCCTGGTTGCAAACCGTGGTGAGATTGCAGTAAGGGTAATGAGAGCTTGTAGAGAACTTGATGTGAAAAGTGTCGCTGTTTATTCTGACGCTGATAAAAATGCACTTTTTGCAAAGTATGCTGATGAAGCATACCACATAGGAGAGTCCATTCCATCAAAAAGCTACTTAAACATTGAAAAGATAATTGATGTTGCAGAAAAATCAGATGCTGAAGGAATACATCCTGGATATGGATTTTTAGCCGAGAATCCAAAATTCGCAGAAGAATGTGAAAAACATGGTATTAAGTTTATAGGACCTAAAAGTTCGGTTATAGAAGCAATGGGAAACAAGATCGAAGCAAGAGGGTTGATGAAATCTGCAGGTGTACCTGTAATTCCAGGTACACAAAAAGGAGTAACCGCTGACGAGGCTGTTGACACAGCAGAATCAATCGGATATCCAGTCATTATAAAAGCATCTGCTGGTGGTGGTGGAATTGGGATGCGCACAGTTTACGAAGAGGATGAGCTTGTAAGGGCAATTGAATCCACACAATCTGTTGCAGCATCTGCTTTTGGAGATTCCACTGTGTACATCGAGAAATATTTAGAAAAACCAAGGCACATAGAATTTCAGGTTTTAGCCGATGAATATGGAAAGACAATTCATGTTGCTGAAAGGGAATGTTCAATCCAGCGAAGACATCAAAAGTTGATCGAAGAAGCTCCATCTCCCATTATGACCGAAAAGCTGAGGGAGAAGATGGGAACAGCCGCTGTTAAGGCTGCTTCTTCTATAGGCTACACCAATTCAGGAACTGTCGAATTTTTATATTCTAATGGAGATTTTTATTTTTTGGAAATGAATACACGTATACAGGTTGAACATCCAATTACAGAAAGAGTAACAGGAATAGATCTTGTAAAAGAGCAGATAAAGATAGCTTGTGGAGATAAGCTCTGTTGCGAACAAGAAGATGTTTTTGTTAATGGACATGCAATAGAATGCAGAATAAATGCAGAGGATCCCTTAGCTGATTTTGCACCAACACCCGGGAGGATAACTGGCTACCGCTCTCCTGGAGGACATGGTGTTAGAGTAGACAGTGGTGTTCATATGAACTATGCAATACCTCCATACTACGATTCTATGATCTCAAAGCTTATAGTATGGGGAAGATCAAGAGATGAGGCTATAGCTCGCATGAGGAGGGCTTTAAGCGAATATGTCATTTTAGGAGTCAAAACTACAATTCCTTTCCATAAGGCGATAATGAGAAATGGGCATTTTGTGGAAGGAAAACTGCACACCCATTTCGTTGATGAACATCGAAAAGAAATCATGGAGAACATAAAAAAAGTAATTGAGGCTGATAAAGAAATGGAAGCAAGATTAAAATCAATATTTCTTCCATCAAAAAAAGTTGCTGCAATATCGGCTGCTGTAAACAGTTACATGATCCAATCCTTCTCTCAAAATAACAAGTCGTAATCTGTGCGTTAATGAAAATATTTTGATCAGGTTTTCTCGTGATGGTGGTTAGATGATAAAAAGTAAAATATTGGAATCTCTATATGAAAATAAAGGAGAGTATGTTTCTGGTGCTGATCTGGCATCAAAAATTGGAATTTCGAGAACTGAAATATGGGAGCATATTCAATCTCTAAAGGATGATGGATACATCATAGATTCTTCTCCAGAAGGATATCGTCTTGTAAAGACACCTGATTTATTGTTACCCTACGAAATAAAAAGAGGTCTTGGTACAAAGTACATCGGAAGCAAAATCTATTATTTTAAGGAGGTTGATTCTACAAACGATGTTGCAAAGGAATTAGCCGCAGAAGATGCAAAAGAAGGAACTGTTATAATAGCAGAGACTCAACGCAGAGGGAAGGGTCGTCTTGGAAAAAGATGGATATCTCCTCCAGGCGGTGTTTGGATGTCTCTCATCTTAAAACCTAAAATATTGCCAGTACATGCCCCACGGTTGACATTGGTAACTGGGATTGCAGCTGCAAAAACTATAAAAAATGAATGTGAGTTGGATGTTGGCATCAAATGGCCAAACGACATTCTAATAGATGAAAAGAAAGCTTGTGGAATATTAACAGAGGTAAGCGCCAAAGGGGATAAAATAAATCATATTGTTGTTGGAGTTGGAATCGATGCAAATGTTGATGTGGATCTTTTCCCGGCTGAGTTGCGAGAGGGTGCAACTTCCCTTAAGAGGGAGCTTGGGAGGGACATACCAAGGGCAAAATTAGTTCAAAGGTTCCTTGAAAACTTCGAGAATGTATATGATGAATTTAAGGAAGCTAAATTCCCAGATCTTTTAAGAGAGTGGCGCAGATTTTCTAAAACAATTGGAAGTTATGTAAAGGTAAAAACAAAAGGAGGAGTTATTGAGGGAGAAGCTGTGGGTATAAACAGAGATGGTGCACTAATCATTGAACTTGATGATGGTTCTCTAAAAAAGATCATAGGAGGAGAATGTATACACGTGAGTAAAGATTAATCCAAAGGCATTTTTGTATTCAATACTCAACGCAAAAAAATATATAATCGTTGAAATAATAACAATAACTAAGGTGATAATATGAAAAAAATCCATGAATTTAAAGGTATCTCTGGAAATCTTTTGGTATTTAGAGATGAGGTAAAAGATGCAAAGAAAGTCACCTTCGTTGGAACACCAGGGGTTTGTACACCATTTGCTGAACTTTTTGCTTATGCTATAAGGGACAAGGAGTCTGTTTTTATCCCAAATGTAGATATTGGGGCTGCAAAAAAAATAGAGCTTACATCACACGGTATGCAACTTTCTCAGAATGCAGATCCGAAGGCAGATGCAGTCGTGCTTCTGGGTGGTTTGTCAATGCCAAAATCAGGAGTAACAGCAGAAGAAGCAGTTGATTTGGTAGATAAGGTATTAAAGGAGAATGGAAAGTTAATTGGATTGTGTTTTATGGACATGTTCAGAAAGGTAGGTTGGGATAAAAAAATAGACTTTGATTGTATGATAGATGCCTCAATAAGCGGTTTTGTATATGGAAAGTCTTGAATCTTTAGGTATGAAGAAAGGATTACTTTATGAGACCATCATAACGACTAAAAATGCAAGTAAAACAGCAAATGCAGCGCCAATAGGAGTTATATGCAAAGGGAAGAAAGAAGTTGTAATGTATCTTCATAAGGGATCCCATACTCTCAAAAACATAAAGGAAGATAGAAGGTTCGTCGTGAACATTCTAAAAGATCCACTTATTTTTGTGGAATGCACGATTGGAAACCTTCCTTCAGTTTATTTTGATAAATACAAAAAGGATTTTTACATTAAAGATGCTGATGCGTTCTTTACAGCAAATGTTGTTGGTCTTAAAGAAGTTGTAAGGGAGGATAAACTTGGTACATCTAAAATAAGCATGATAAAGGCTGAGATGGAAGATCTTATAAAGAAAAAAGAGCATGTTGTACCTATAAACAGGGCAATTTTTGCTATATTGGAGGCTTTGATCTATCTAACAAGGATGGACATTGCAGATGAAGATATCTCAGAGATTTATTTCGAAAGAATTCATGAAATGTCAAGGATAGTAAATCGTGTAGGCGGACTGAATGATAAAAAGGCGATGCAAAAAATTTTAAATTCCCTTGAGAAGTATTAGGAGTTATAGGAATAATCGAAGTATAAAACCATTTTTTTAAATTATTTTTTACAAGCAGTAAATTGAAACTTCTCAACATCAAACAATCCCATATCGCTTATTTTCAATTTTGGAATAACCAAGAGAGCCATAAAGGACATCATCATGAAAGGTGAATCAAGCTTACAACCCATCTCTCTGACCATTTCATGAAGTAGCTCAAGTTCAGAAGATACTTCCTCTGCTTTTTTAGTACTCATAAGCCCTGCTATTGGAAGCTTTAATGAATAATAATTCCCTGTCGATGCAGCAACGAGTCCCCCATTGTTTTCTGCAAGTATATTAACCGCATCAGCCATATCTTTGCTGTTTGTTCCAACCACAATTATGTTGTGAGAATCATGGGCAACGCTTGAGGCGATTGCGCCCTTCTGGAGTTCGAAACCACGAACAAATGCATTAGCCATCCTGTTGTGACCATATCGCTCCACAACAGCGATCTTTAGGATGTCATTTTCCACATCTGGTTTTATCTTACCGTCAACAACAGATAAAACCGCTTCAGATCTTTCGGTAAGCAGTTGTCCTTCTATTACATCAATTACTCTTACTTTTTCTTTCTTTTTTTGTGAGAAAATTTCAAAATCAGATGGCTTTTTCTTGCTTAGTCTGAATGTAGTTTCAAGCTCAAGAGGTTTTACCGAGAATAGTGCTTTACCCTCTTCAGCTACAAGATTTCCACCTATAAAAACTTTTTTCACATTAAAATTTTCAAGACCATCCACAAAAACAAAATCAGCAGCCCGCCCTGGTGCAATGGATCCTGTATTCAAATCGTAATGGGTTGCTGGATTTACAGTAACCATCTTTACAGCCTCAATTGGATCTAAACCAAATTCAACGGCTTTTTTGAGCATCTGATCAACATGTCCAATCAATAGATCTCCTGGATGCTTATCATCTGAAACAATGAAATCGCAGCCTGCAGCTATCAAATCTTCCAAATTCTTGGCAGATGAGCCTTCTCGAAGCATTATTTTCATTCCAAGTCTTTTCTTTTCAAGAGCCTCCTCTTTTGTTGTGCATTCATGATCAGTGGAGATACCGGCTCCAATATATTTACAAAGGTCATCTCCAGATAAAAGCGGCGAATGACCGTCTATAGGTTTTTTATGTTTTTTAGCGATCTGGATTTTCCCCATGACCACTGGATCGTCTCCTAAAACTCCGGGAAAGTTCATCATCTCCCCTAATGCCACTATTTCGTCATTTTTCAGGAGTTTTTCAATTTCATAAGTACCAAGGATCGCGCCTGATGTCTCAAATGGAGTTGCTGGAACACAAGATGGTGCTGTAAAAAATACACGAAGTGGTACAGAGGCTGCATCATCCATCATGTATCTTATTCCGTCTAAGCCCATCACATTTGCAATTTCGTGTGGATCAGATACAACAGAAGTTGTTCCATGCGGCACAACAGCCTCTGCAAATCTTGAAGGAGTGAGCATGGAACTTTCGATATGTATGTGGGCATCTATAAATCCAGGTAAAATTAAGTCTTCGAATTTTCCCTCAATCGGTTTTACACATTTTATGATTCCATTTTCAATTATAATTTCTGCTGGGTAGATCTCTTCTGTGAAAACGTTTAATATGTTTCCTTTGATCATTTTAATATCCCTTCATAAATATTATTTTTTTATCTTGGGCTCTTTAAAATGAGAATTTAATTTATGGCTTTCAAATCAATCCATATTAAAAACACACCGTTCATTATTTCTTTGATTTTTGATTAACCAAGTTCATCGACCAAAATAGGCAAAAATGCACCAACATCAGTTACAATGCTTACAACCTGTGCACTTCCTCTGTCGCTTAATTTTGTAACTGCTGCAGGGTTTATATCCACACAGATGCTCTTTACGTGTGAAGGGAGCATGTTACCTGTTGCTATGGAATGAAGCATGGTAGCAAGCATGATCACCATATCAACATTTTGTACGTATTTTCTCATCTCATCCTGCGCCTCTAAAACATCTGTTATAACATCAGGAAGTGGTCCATCGTCTCTTATAGAACCAGCAAGAACAAATGGTACATTATTTTTTACGCATTCATACATTATTCCTTCTTTCAATATTCCACTCTTAACTGCATCAGCTATTGAACCAGCTTTATTTATCTCGTTTATGGCGTATATATGGTGTCTATGCCCTCTTTTTACAGCTTCTCCAGTTTCTACATTCATTCCAAGAGATGTCCCATAGAGTGCATTTTCAATATCATGGGTTGGAAGGGCGTTTCCAGCAAGAAGCACGTCCACAAATCCTTTTTTTATCATCTGAGCGAGAAGAGGTGCAGATCCTGTGTGAACTATTGCAGGTCCTGCCACCACTGCAATTTTTCCGCCTTTTTTCTTTATTTGTGTAATTTCAGCAGCTATACTTTTTATTATTGATCTTACTGGTTTTTCTGATGATACTTCGCTTACCATAAACTCAAAAACACCTTTTTTACCTCTTGGTCTCTCAGGAGGCGTAACCTTTATACCTTCCCTCCCAACAACCACCAGATCTCCTTTTTTGATCCTGCCTATTGGTTTGCAAAGAGCCCTTTTTTTGTCTGGATCGACCACGATCATACAATCCATCTCTATGCCCTCAACAGGTATCCATTCACCATGGTATCTTATGTAGGTTGGATGGTTCGTGGTGGAATAGAAATTAGGAGGAAGAACCTTATCTTTTGGGGAAGTAGCAAGTTCAACCTCCTTGATCTCTACAATCAATGCCCCAATTTCGCTTAATTCATCGAGTATCTTGTTTAGATGAGATGGATCATCTCCCATAACAAGGATCCTTGCGTAACTTGCATCTTTTTTTCGCTTACCAACCTGGAATTTAAGAATCTGAAAATCTCCACCCATATCCATTATAATATCAAGGGCTTTAGGGAGAATTAATGAATCGATTATATGACCGGAAAGTTCAATTTCTCTTGTATTTATTTTTATCCCTCCTTCAACCTTTTTAAAAGGTTGATCAACCATTTGTGAACTTTATTAAAGTTCTTTGAATGAAATGATATATTATAGTTTCTCTGATGAACCTTTATTAAGGGTTCTCCTGCAAACATAGAAAATCATAAATAACCTTTGCACCATTTATGGAAGTTATATCTCCAATCTGTGTTGAAGCGACCTCCACTAAGTCAAATCCAATTACATCTTTATTCGCTAAGCTGTGGATTAGTCTTTCAAGCTGAAGAGGATTTAAACCACAGGGTGTTGGATTACCGACTGCTGGTGCATACGCTGGATCAAGAACATCTATATCTACTGTTACATAGACAGGATCTTCAAGTTCTCTTATCACCTCCTTAATCATTCCTATGTCTTTGTTGACATCTGAAGGTGTGTAGTAGGTTATCTCGTTTCTATTTGCAAAGGATATCTCATCATAGGCACAGGATCTTACTCCTATTTGAATTATCTTTTTGGGATTTAACTCAAACATCCGCCGCATTACAGTAGCATGGGAATATTTCTCTTCCATAAATCGATCCCGCAAGTCCATATGGGCATCAAAATAAAGAATTGTTGTGTCTGAAACATCCAATGCTTTTAAGATGCCATAGCTTATAGTGTGTTCCCCTCCTAAAACAATTGGGATGATGCCCTCGTCAATAAGGTCTGATACGGTTGATTGAACCCTTTTGCATGTTTTTTTAAAATTCCCATGAACAACCTGGATATCACCAAAATCATAAACAGAAGCATCTAAATTTTTATCCAAAGTGATATTGTACCTTTCGAAATTATAAGATGCCTCACGAACTGATCTTGGACCAAACCTTGCACCAGGTATGTAGCTCGTAGTGCTATCAAATGGCACCCCTAAAATACCAAATTTTGCATCTCTGCCCTCAGAAAACGCAAATATTGATAAACGATGAGTATAAAACATTTATTTTATCCTCATAAGCTTTCTTTTGCCTAAAGCCATGATGTAACCAACCTCTGCTCCTTCAATCAGATCTGCTCTTAGTTCTTCAGGGATGGGAACCTCAAATGTTTCATAGGTCTCAAGATCCATAAGCTGAACATTGTCCCCCATTATAGCTAAAACTTGGGCTGTTCTTTTATCTATTATTGGAACATCTATCTTGGAATCAACAGGTCTTACGATACTTCTTTTCTGATTATCGAATATTCCAATAGCATCAATTCTAGCCTTAGCAGAACCATGTTTTCCAGGAGATGATGTTTGAATACTTACGATTTTTGATGCCTCATTATCTAATATGACATATTTACCTACCTTTAGTGTTCTAACTTCTACAACCTTTTTTGCCATGTTTTTACCTCCGCTAACTTTTTATCAAAAAACCTTTATGGAGTTTGGAATATATTCATATCTGTGTTTATGTTCCTGGTGTTCCTAATGATTAAACAATTGTAGTTAATCCTATGGGCTTTGGCTATGTTGTTTCCAATATTTAAATCTTAGGTGGGGCAAATGAAAATCTCTATAACATCGGGGAAAGCAGAAGGTCCAACAAAGCTTAATGCCTTTGATAATGCCTTATTGGATGCCGGTATAGGAAATATAAATTTAATTAGGGTATCAAGTATAATTCCACCTGATACAAAGATAATAAAACTTCCAAAGTTTAAAGCAGGAGACATGATCAATTGTGTCCTATCCTGTGCCACCTCCAATAGAAAGGGCGATAGAATATCTGCTGTGGTGGCCATTGCAACATCCGATGATCTGGGATGTGTTGTAGAACATTCTGATGTAAATAAAAATTTAAAGCTGGTAGAAGAGGAAGCAATCGCTATGGTAAAGCATATGCTGGACATCAGAGGAAAAAGCATAAAAAATATTATAACAGAAGGAAGTAGTCATATAGTCAGAAAACAGGGCGCTGTTGTTGCAGCAGTTGTCTTTGTGGGGTAGAATCATGAAAAAGGATGATATTAGACTTTGGAGAAGCGTCTCAAGAAAAATAATAGATGAAGTAGAAGATGTGGTTTTACCGCTTGTTGGGAAAAAGGAAGCTGGTAAAGTAATAAAAATAGGTGCTGATGGTACTCCAACAAAACTGATCGATGAGATAGCTGAAAGACAAGTTATAGAAGAATTAGAAGATCTCGGAAGACCATTAACACTTATAAGCGAAGAGATAGGTGAAGTTAAAATGGGATATGGTCCATCTGAGGTTTTTTTAGTAGTTGATCCCTTAGATGGCACAAGCAACGCCCTCACAAAAATACCAGCATATGGAATTTCAATTGCAGTAGCTGATGTTGATTCTAACTTAGGAATACCTACAATTTCTGATGTTAAAATTGGATTTGTTAAAAATTTTGCAACAGGAGACCTCTATGAGGCTGTAAAAGATGAAGGTGCCTGGATAAATGGAAAAAAACTGATCCCATCGTCTCAAAAAGATATATCAGGTTCATTGATAGGAGCATTTGTATATGGAAAAAAGATAGAAGGAATAGGAAATCTCTGTAGAATGGTAAGAAAGATGAGAATTTTGGGTTCTGTAGCTATTGAACTTTGTTATGTTGCAGGTGGAACATACGACGCATTTTTAGATCTGAGAGGTAATTTAAGGATCGTTGATATTGCAGCTGCAAAGCTTATTGTTGAGGAGGCAGGTGGTGTTGTAACAAATCAGCATGGTATGGTTTTGAATAGTAAACTGAAGGTTAAGGAAAGAACATCTATAATCGCAGCATGCAATATACGTCTTCACAAGGAAATATTAAAGGTTATGGGGGCCATTTAATGCGTATAGGGGTTATTGCACGTCGTGATCTTCCTGAAGCAGTTAAACTCGCAGGAGACATCACAGAATTTCTCATAAAAAAAGGAGTTGAAGTTTTCCTGGATGCATCAACAGTAGCAGAACTTAAAAAATGGGATGATCTGAGCACCGAAATTGAGCGGATGGACGTGGATCTTATAATATCTGTAGGTGGAGATGGGACCATCTTAAGAACCCAAAAATTTATAAATGGAAAGGACATCCCTTTATTTGGAATAAACATGGGTACAGTTGGTTTTTTAACAGAAATTGAACCAGAGAATACTTTTAGTGCAGTAGAGGAAGTCTTAAAAGGAAACTATTTTGTTGAAAAGCGTATGCAGCTTGGAGTATGGCATGGGATAGAACTTCCCCCAGCGTTAAACGAGGTTGTCATAATGACAAAAAAGCCAGCCAAGATGCTTCATCTTAAAATAACGGTTGATGATGAAATTGTTGAAGAATTAAGGGCTGACGGACTTATAATTGCAACTCCAAGTGGCTCTACTGCCTATGCCATGTCTGCTGGAGGTCCTATAGTGGATCCAAGAGTAGGCGCTTTTATAATAGCCCCGATATGCCCATTTAAACTGGATGCAAGGCCGATTGTTGTGCCAAATGAAAGCCAGATAAAGGTAAAACTGCTGCGAAAGGGTAGAAAAGCTGTAGCTGTTATAGATGGACAGTTTGAGGAGGAAATAAATTATATGGATGAAATCATATTTAAAAAGTCGGATACATGTGCTTATTTTGCAAGATTAACCAAAGATTTTTACAAGAGGGTAAGAGAGAAGCTTACAAAAGGCGGAATATCCCTATGAAAGTTTTGATCGTGGACATGACACATGGTGGAACTATTCTTGTAGAAGAGTTTTTGAAATTATCAGATTTTGATGTTTTTGCGTGGGATATCTACAAAACTCTGAATCATGAAGATAAAACCGCTCTCATGAAAAAAGGTTTAAAATTCACAGATGACATTAAGGATGATTTTTTGATTGTTGCTCCCATCCATTGTCCCGTGAAAAAAATCCACATGACACATCATGAAGCTGTAAGATTTTTGATGCAAGATAGAATCGATGTACCTATAATCGAGGTTACTGGTGTTAAAGGAAAAACGAGTGTAGTTTGGATGCTAAAAGAAATATTTAGAGATCTTAATCCTCTGGTTTTAAGCAGTTTAGGAGTTGAAGTGATAGAGGGTGGAAAAAGAAATGTACTGGAGCGTAACATAAGCATAACACCTGCCAGTATCATAAAAGCATGGGAACTTTCAAAAGGCAAGAACGTTGATATTTGTATATTTGAGGTCTCCTTAGGTGGAACTGGACTTGCAGACGTTGGAGTTTTAACAAATATAGCAGAGGATTACCCTATAGCAGATGGTAGAAAAAAAGCAAGTTACGCAAAGGCACAGATCCTAAAAAGCAAGATTGTAGCTTGTGACTCTGATTTGCTCAACGGGACTTTTGGGAAATTTATATCTGATTTTTCTAAAATAAACACCTTTGGCTTAAAAAATGCAAATGTTACAGCATCTTACATAAAATTTGGGCTTTATGAAACAGTCTTTAAGGTCAATGTAAGAAACCTTAATACAATCAATGGAGATGTCCTAAACACTTCCTTTAAGGTTTCAACATTTGCACCAGCTTATCACCACGTAAAAAATGTGCTTTCTGCTATATGCGCTTCTTTAATTTTAGAAACTCCAATAAAACAAATACAAAGAGGATTGAAGAATTTTAGAGGCATCAAGGGAAGGACCTCTATCAGGAATTATAATGGAAGTAAAATCATAGAAGAGATAAATCCTGGAGTTGATTCTGCGACCATCAGAAAAGCTGTTGAGATGCTAGAGAATTTTGATCAAGCTTCTGGAAAAAGTTCGAATGTCACGGTCATATTTGGTGGTAAATATGGAATAACCTGTGAAGAGATAGATGAGAAATCTGTGGCGGAGTTTTTTAATGAGTTGGATAATAGTATAAGACTGATCCTTACAGACGAAATCGGCGCAAACATTAAAAATAGGATAAAAAGAGAAGTTGAATACATAAAAGACCATAATAATGCCATAGATAATGCAATTGAAGATAGATCCGAAGTGGTTCTTTTAATCTACAGATCCAATTTTTCAGATATAAATATGAGATAAGATCCATACAACTTTTAAAGGAAGCGTTGATGTACAACCTTTTAGAAAAAGGTTGATCAAAATTTATGTTTGGGTCAATCCTTTTTTAAAGGATTGTGGGAGATGATCAATTGAAGGTTGGAACAAGAGGAAGCAGTTTAGCAATCATCCAAACAAGAAGTATAATCAGTGCATTATCTAAGATAACACATGAGAAAATAGATATAAAAATAATTAAAACAACAGGAGATAAGATAACCAATTCTCAACTTCACAAGATCGACACAAAGGGGATCTTTACAAAAGAGCTTGATGAAGCTGTCTTAAACGAGGAGGTTGACTTTGCGGTGCATAGTCTAAAGGATGTTCCAACCGAACTTGACCCTGATCTTGAAATAGTGGCTGTTCCTAAAAGAGAATCTCCAAATGAGGTGCTCGTATCAAAATATGGTTGGGATGAGATCCAGGATGGATCAACTCTTGGGACAAGTAGCCTAAGAAGAGAGGCTTTTTGTCGTTGCTACAAAAATAATATCAGGATAAAATTAATAAGGGGTAATATAGATACAAGAATAAAAAAAGTTTTAAATGAAAAATATGATGCAACTATAGTATCAGAGGCAGGTCTTAGGCGACTTGGTCTCACACGTCATATTAAAGAGAGATTTCCTCTTAGGTATTTTACCCCAGCTGCAGGACAAGGTGCATTGGCTGTAATTTCAAGGCGTGATAACAAAAAGAAGGAAATTCCGCAGAAGATTAACCATTTTCATTCTGCACAAGAGGTAACAGCCGAAAGAACACTGTTGGCAGAACTTGGGGTAGGATGTCAATGGCCCATTGGTATATCTGCGAGGACGAACCATGATAAATTGGAACTTTACAGTATTTTACTTACAAGAGAGGGCGAAGTACTCACAAAAGTGGAATTAAGTGGTTCAATATCTGATGCAAAAAAAATAGGCAAAGATGCTGCAAAGCTGATGATGGAGGCTTATGTGTGAAAGTGAATGTAGGTGTAATTGGTGTTGGAGCTATGGGTTACAACCATGCGAGAGTTTACTGTGAACTTGAGGGTGCCAATCTTTTAGCTGTATCTGATATTATAAAAGAAAAATCAGAAGAGGTTTCCAAAAAATACAACGCTTTAGGTTTTATTGACTACAATGAAATTCTGAAGATGCCAGAGATAGACGCTGTAAGTGTCTGCGTTCCAACATCCCATCATTTTGAGATTGTAATGGATGTCATAGAACATGAAAAACATGTTTTGGTTGAAAAACCTATATCCTCTACCATAGAAGAAGCAAAAAAGATGGTGAAGGCCGCAAGAAAGAATGGAGTTAAACTTGCAACAGGACATGTGGAAAGATTCAATCCTGCAGTTCAGGAGGCTAAGGATATAATAAAAAATAAAACCATTGGAGATGTTGTTTCTGCATCTGCAAAAAGAGTAGGACCTTTTCCTCCCAGGATAAAAGATGTTGGAGTTACGATCGATCTTGCAATACACGATATAGATGTGATGTTTTATCTTTTTGACAGCCCCATATTCCAGATCTATGCAAATATGGGCAGTATACTTGAAAAATGTGAATACGAGGATCATGCAGAGATCATGACCAAATTTAGAAACGGAATCATTGGTATGTTGGAGGTAAATTGGCTTACTCCTTACAAAAAAAGGGAACTGGAAATAACAGGGACAGATGGAATAATATCCATAGACTACATAGATCAGAGCGTCTATATATACGGAAAAAACACTCAAAATATAAATATACCTTACAAAGAGCCATTGAAAGCTGAGATCGAGTCGTTTTTATCTGCTATAGTCAACGATGAGAAACCTATGATCAGCGGAGAAGATGGGATATATGCTCTAAAGGTTGTGCTTGCTGCTATAGAATCTGCACAAAAAAACTCTCCAATAAGAATAGATGAATATTAGAAGATAGCCCTTTATGAGAGGATTGGCCCAAAGATAAGTTTTGATCAATTATTAAAGGGTATGAGCGTGTTTTTATGAATGAAGAACTTATAAAAAAAGCTTATGAACTAAGAAGCAGAGGTTTCACAACAGGGGAGATAGCAGATGAGCTTAATGTTTCAAAGGACACGGCAAGATGGCTTGTTTTGCAAGTAACAGAAAAAAAGATCAAAAGAAAAGCTCCTGTTGATTTTGCAATAGATTGGAAGAGTTTAGGTGGCAGTTCCACAAGAATGAAACATGTATCGGCTGCTATGGCGGATATGGCATTAAAGTATGGTGAACCTGAGGTTGTAGTAGGTATAACTGTAAGTGGGATACCATTTGCAACCATGATGGCTGATATTCTAAACAATGACATGGCTGTTTTTCATCCTATAAAACACAGAAAAAGTGAAGATGCGAAGGGAGCAATAAGTGGTAATTTTGCATCCGTCGAGGGCAGAAAAGTTGTAGTTGTAGATGATGTTATAACAAGTGGAAGAACAATAAGAGAAGCTATAGGCGTTCTGGATGATCTTGGAGCAAAACCAATTGCTGTGGTTGTTTTAATTGACAAGAAAGGAATATCTGAAGTTGATAATGTTCCAGTAGAATCTTTAATTCGTGTAAGCAGGTTGGGGTGAAGAAAAAGATCCCATGCAATAAGCTAAAGCTAACCTTTGGAAAGACTTGAGGAATATAAATAACTTCTCATCATGCTCGATATCTCAATATAGCAGCAATACCACCAAATGCTTTTAGAAGTTGAACACCTTCTTCTGTTTCTGTTGAGATGATCTCAATTTCAGATCCCACCTCTTCTGCCATATCAATAAGATCATCCGCCAGATCCTTTGTATCGATTATCTTCGCCCTCTCATTGCACTTGGGGCATGATTCTTCTTCTGCTTCCTTTAGGCTTTTAACGGTTTTTTGGTAGGTATAATTGCAAGAAGGACATTTGTATGTTATTCTGCTGGCTTTAAGATCCTCTGACAGAAGAAGAAGTTCAACTGCCCCTATCTCAAGATTTTTTCTTATTTCAGATTCCCCATAGGATGCTAAACCATCCTCACTTACAAGTTCTCTTAAAAACCTCTGCATGAGTTTTTTCTCACGCATTATGTCCATCTCGGTTAAAACTTCCATGGATTTGTCAATAACCTCTCTTATTCCGAATTCACCAGTATAGGAAGTATCTACAGTTGTTATTATTTTGTTCTTTATTTCGTGGTGTAGATAATCTCCTTTTACAAATTCTTCCTTTGTATAACCAGGGCCTCCGATTATCACTCCTTTAAGATCAGGAACTGCCAAAAATGCTTCGTTTATATGATCTCCAATTCTTTTTTTAAATTCATGGGCTGCAAGATCTATTAAGCGATCAAACCTTCGTTGTGACTGCCCACCTGGCTTGTGTTTTCCCGGAACACCGCTTGTTAAGGTTTTTATAATATCTATCTTTTTACCACGAAGAAGTGCAATTGTAGCTTCTTTTCTATCCAAAACAACAAATCCATATACTTCTTTTTTTTCTAACATTTCCCGAAGAGGTTCTAGGTAAAATTCTGAATCACAATGATAAGTGTAGGTGATTATTTCTTCTGGTGGTTCAAAGACATAAGTTTCCATCTTTTCTGTGCCTGGTCCTCCTTTAGGAACCATTCCAACAAAAAGTACAAGACCATTTTTTGGAGGAGTTGGAAAAAGTTTTAAACGCTGCATTATTACTTCAATTGCAGACTGAACATTTTTCCTTGTTTGTTTGCTTTTTATATTGGCACTCTGGCTTAACTCCTCCCTCATATGCTTTACAACGTCGCTTATTTGACGATCTGGAGGAATATAAACTGATACAAGTTCTGTTCCTCTTCCTTTTTTCTCTGAAAGTTCTTGAATGGTTCTTTTAAATTCATATAATTTCTTTGATGATACTTCAGTCACTGGTTTCCCTCCAAACTCTACATAAACTTAAATTGTTTTATATCATATAAAAATCAAAATATGAGCACTTGATCTACAGGTGATAAGATGAGAATCGTTGTTACAGTTGGTGGATCTATACTGATTAAGGATCATGACCACAAAAGATTTAAGGATTATGCTGAAGTCCTAAAAGATCTGAAAGATGAACATGAAATTTTTGTGGTTGTGGGCGGTGGAGTGACAGCTCGAAATTATATAAAAATGGCTAGAAAACTTGGGGTTTCTGAAGCCTTCTGTGATGATATAGGAATTGAAGTTACAAGATTAAATGCAAAGCTTCTTGTTGGGGCACTTGGGGATGATGCATATCCTTCTGTTGCAAGAAATTTCTCTGAAGCTCTGCAATTTTCTAAATCCAAAAAAGTCATTCTAATGGGTGGAACAGAACCTGCCCACAGCACAGATGCTGTTGGGGCAATTCTTGCAGAATTTGTGGGTGCTGATCTTTTAGTGAACACAACATCTGTTGATGGGCTGTACAACAAAGATCCTAAAAAGTATAAGGATGCTGTGATGTTTGATGAAGTAACACCTGAAGAGATGATGGATCTTTTTGGTATGAGGGAAATTAAAGCAGGTACTTACGAATTTTTTGACATAGCAGCTTTGCAGATAATAAAAAGATCCAGAATAAAAACCATAATTGTAAATGGAGAAGATCCAAAAAATCTCCATAAAGCTATCAAAGAAAAAATTGGAACAGTCATAGTTTCTGAAGAAGAAAAGGAAAAGTTGATAGGGAAAGTAAAAGATGTGATCAGAAAACTTAACCTAAGTTATGAGCATAAAAACCATAGCTTGGTTGTTGAAGGTAAACCTGTAGGATGTTTCGTGCGAAAAAATGTAGGCACAGCCTCCTTAAAACATAATTTTAAATGTTTAATTGCAAAAAGTTTCAAGAAGAGTGCAGTTGAACTTGCAAAGCAAAATGGGATTCTTACAATAACTTATGAAAATTTAGAAAAGTTGAGGTGTTTGAAATGATAGAACCACATAAACATTGTCCAATTTGTGGATCCCCCATACCCCTAAAGGAGCGTTTTTGTTCTGCAAGGTGTGAGAACATATTTGCACAAAATCAAAGGAAAGTTCTAAGAACAAGAAGGATTTTATATATTGTATTTGTGGTGTTTGTTGCTTTGTATCTTTTTGTGATCTTAAGTAAATAAAAAGCGATTTATAAAGTTACGCCCATATCCAATTGTTCTGTAAGTTCCTTGTATCTGTTACGGATTGTTACTTCAGTTACTCCTGCAACCTCTGCAACGTCTCTCTGGGTTTTTCTTTCACCTAAAAGGACTGATGCTATATAAAGAGCTGCTGCTGCCACTCCAGTTGGTCCTCTTCCAGATGTAAGACCGTTTGCAACTGCTTTTTCTATGATCTCTATGGCTTTTGACTGGACTTCGCCGGAAAGATCCAGCTCACTTGCAAATCTTGGAACATAGTCAACCGGAGACGTTGGGGGTAGGTTTATGTTAAGCTCCCTTGTTAGAAATCTATAAGTTCTTCCTACTTCTTTTTTAGTTATTCTTGAGACTTCTGCAATCTCATCTAAGGTTCTTGGTACGTTACATCTTCTACACGCAGCATAAATAGATGCAGCCACCACTCCTTCTATACTTCTTCCCCTTATAAGCTTGTTTTCAACAGCCTTTCTGTAGACAACCGAAGCTGCCTCTCTCACGCTTCTTGGCAGACTCAATCTCGAAGAAGATCTGTCAAGTTCGCTTAAAGCAAATGCCAGGTTTCTTTCTGTTGCTCCAGATACTCTTATTCTTCTCTGCCACTTTCGCAGACGATACCACTGGGCACGATTCCTTACAGGGATATCTCTGCCATAGATGTCTTTGTTTCTCCAATCTATCATGGTGCTTAATCCTTTATCATGGATCGTATAAGTTATGGGTGCCCCTACTCTTGTCCTTTTGTCTCTTTGTTCATGATCGAATGCTCTCCACTCTGGTCCCATGTCCACCAAATTATCATCTATTACAAGACCACATGTCCCACATACGATTTCTGCACGCTCATAATCACCGATAAGCTTTTCAGAACCACATTCTGGACATTTTCTCTCTATTTTTTCAATTTTCGAAACATCAGATTTCATTTCTTCCTTCGTTTCCCTCGCCCCCATTTTTTTACTGGCCTTGAGGATACATATATACTCTGTCCAACTCGGTTTTCAAGATTTTTTAAATTTTTTGCATAAATAGGTTTCACCGTTATGTAGGGTTTCTTTGTAGGACCAAAAATATCGTAAACAGTACCAATTTTCTTATTATCTTGTGTAAAAACAGTAGTTCCGAAATGAGGAGTTTTATTGGATCTTGCTATGATGTTACCCTTGTTGGAGATGTGTGAAATGATACCTAATTTTTTCATGTATCACCCAAACCGAAAATTTTATATACTATGATTTTGTTGGAAACTCATATATAAACCTTTCGGTATTAGCTGTTGCCTAACGATTAGTAAGGCACCTCTCCAAGCTGCAGAAAAAGCTTTTTTAACATAATCAATAAACTTCTTCGTAATTATAACCGAACTACACTTCCCCTTGAAGATTCTCAACTTCTATCTTTTAGGGATACGCACAGGAATTGCAAATATCTGCTTTGCAAACTCGCAACGAATAGTTGCGAGAATTAATTATTCTGAAGTTCACAAATCCTCCTAAAGTAGTCAAATGACTATACAAGTTTTATACTAATAATGGCATAAAGAACTATCGGATCTTTCTGAACATTCTTTAATTTCCTTTATCAAAAAGTGGTAAAATTGGAAAACATCATAATAACCAAAAATCTTACAAAAAAATTCAACGATTTTGTGGCTGTAGATTCTGTGAATCTTGAAGTCCGCAAAAACAGTGTGCATGCTATACTAGGACCAAATGGAGCAGGAAAGACAACTTTAATTTCTATGTTGTGTACAATATTGCATCCCACTTTAGGGACAGCTTCTGTAAATGGTTTTGATATAAAAACTGAAGCTAAACACGTTAGAGCATCCATTGGCATTGTATTTCAGTCTCAGGCGCTGGATGATATCCTAACAGGGAAGGAACATCTCGAGATGCACGCTGCTCTTTATGGTGTGCCTCGAAGTGTACGGGAAAAACGTATCAACGAGATCCTGGAATTAATTGGACTTGAAGATAAGGCTGACGACTTTATAAAAACATACTCTGGAGGTATGAAAAGAAGACTTGAGATTGGAAGAGGTCTAATACATTATCCAAAGGTTCTTTTTTTGGATGAACCCACTTTAGGATTGGATCCACAAACGAGGGAACATATATGGGAATATATTGAAAATCTAACCAAAACTGAGGATATAACAGTCCTTCTAACCACGCATTACATGGAAGAAGCAGATAAACTGTGTGATAAGATTGCCATAATGAATTATGGGAAGATAATCGCATCGGACACTCCTAAAAATTTAAAAAGAAAATTAAAGGAAGATACAATAACTGTCAAGGTTGATGATACTGATAGATTCACCGTCTTAATATCAGATCTGGATTTCATAAAAGAAACGTTTGTATCAGATTCTGAAATTAAATTAAAAGTCGAAAAAGGTGAAAATGCAATACCTCGAATTGTAGGATTTGCAAGCGAGAACGATATTACTGTAAACTCAATAGAAGTGGAACACCCAAGACTTGAAGATGTTTTTATCCATTATACTGGGACAGAAATGAATAGAAGAAAAATGGAAAAAAGAGGAAGAGCTTATGAGTGAATGGGAAGGCATATACACTATATGGCTTAGAGAGACAAAAAGATACATAAGGTACAAATCAAGGATCGTAACTTCAGTTGTTACTCCATTGTTATGGCTTTTAGTTTTTGGAACAGGATTAGGACTTGCTGTGAGATTTAGTGGAATTTCTGGAGGATATAAAGCTTTCATATTTCCTGGGATAATTGGAATGACTCTTCTTTTCACCTCAATATGGTCTGGTGTATCTGTAATTTTGGATAGACAATATGGATTCTTAAAAGAAATACTTGTTGCACCAATATCACGTTCATCCATCGTTTTAGGAAAGGCTTTAGGGAGTAGCACCGCGTCCATGATTCAGGGTACAATTCTTCTGGCACTATCATTTTTGGTTAATGTTCAAATGACT
>CAZLGO010000005.1:19364-35481 GCA_964559295.1 uncultured Methanobacteriaceae archaeon | reverse complement strand
AGATTGGAGGGAAAAGCTATTTGTAGACATCAAGGTCTTGAAACGTTCGTAGCACCGTCTGAAAGTACCAATTCATCCTTATCTGATTTATCTGCACCATGTTGCGTAGATCATGTACTGTTCAGTGATACGATCTACACCGGAAAAGGAATCTGTTACTATTCATGGAAGATTGGAGCCACAACCTATTATCTTAATTTGTATTTAGACAACGGACACAGAGCAAAATATGGTTTACCAACTTATTGATGTGATCAAATGAAAATTATAAGAGATAAACAAGGTCAGGCATTTTCCCTTGATGTGATGCTGGCACTCATCATAATAACTGTTATAATAGGGGTATCGGCAGATGCCATGGATATCACAAGCTACAAAATGCGAGAATATTCAGCAAGATTTTCACTTGAGCGAACAACAACAGACGCTGCTGATATCTTGATAAAAACATCTGGATCTCCTGATAATTGGGAAATCTATAATCTTAGTTTCCTTACTGATGTAACACCAGGACTTGCAAAAATAAACATTACAACTGGTAGAACCGTACCAAACACATTAGCATTTAGAAAAATCGATAAATTATCTCGCTACTATGATGATCTTATGTATGGAACATTTCTTCCAATTGGTTCAAACTCCAGTATGATCATTTATCCAATAAATCCCAACTTAGAACCGATAACAATACTAAATAAAACCCCTTCTACTAACATTTCAGATATTGCAGTTGCAAATAGAACAGTTTTATGTGAATATATGCATTTGAGAGTTGTGATTGATTTAAATGTCCATCGTAATCCTGCATGGCCTGTAGAACCCGGATTTGAATGGGAAATATGTCCCCACATAAATCTTACTGGAAACTTAAAGCATGAACAACCTGACCTTCAGGTCGGAAAAGCAGGATGGGCGTGCCATCATTTCAATATTACGCGATGGGATTTGGATAAGTACGATTTTTATGTAATAACAGATCCAGCGAATATAGGAGACAATTCAGCAAGATGGATCATAGACAGACCTGAGAATCCAACAGATGATCGACATAAATTTGATGAGACACCCTACCTTGCAAACGATATAATTGCATCTGTTTTAGGTACTGATGAGGCTGCTGAACTCTGGTTTCATGTTTTAACAGCAGGGGATCCAAAAAGAGTGTTTGATGCGTACCTTGTAAGTGTACCTAAGGGTACACCACAAGATCAGGTCCAACTTGAATATCTAAATCCACAACCATGTTTCTTTGTTTTGAGAGTATGGATGTAAATCAACCTTTTAGAAAAAGGTTGATCAAAAAGACAATCAAATATTGCCTGAATTGATGAAAATTTTTTTAAAGTTTCTTTGGATGAACCCTTTTTTAAAGGGTTCTCAGGAGAGGTTGATCATAGATCGAATCTTGATTCTCACTGCCTATTGAAATGGCACTTCTTATCAAAAAGTTTTTATTCTCATGATGCTATAGGTACATCAACCTAAAGATGGAGGATGAGAAGTGTCAAAGAGTGTTAAGGATATACTGATTGAGATGAAAAATATGTCAGAGTTGATGGTTGATCTTGCATACTCCGCACTGCTTTTTAACAGCAAAGATGCAGCAGAAGAGGTAAAAAGATTGGATAATAAGGTAACGCGACTAAACTATGAAATAAAAAGAGAATCACTACTTGCAGCAAGATCGGTTGAAGATGCTGAAAAACTAACAGCCCTTCTCGAGGTGGGTGAAGCTGCAGAAACAATAGCTGATTCAGCGAAAGACATAGCGGATTTGGTTTTGAAGGGTATAAAGCCACATCCAGTATTTAAAATGGTTATAGAAGAGTCCGATGAGAGAATGGTGAGAGTGACAATAACAGAGGGTTCTGATTTATCTGAAAAATCATTGGGGGAGTTACTACTGGCTACAAGGACAGGTATGAGAATAATTGCAATAAGAAGAAATGAATCATGGATCTACGGACCTGATAGAAATACTATGCTCATGGCTGGTGACACTCTCATAGCTAAAGGAAGAGAGGCGGGAGCTATTTTGTTAGAAAAACTGGCAAAGAATGAAATGAAACTTGAGGAACTTTGAAAAATAATGATAGGATTGGTACATCATGATGGCTGGTGATTCATGTGAATATAAAGGAAATATTGAAGAAGATGAGAGTAGGCATGGAAGCCACTTCAAACATAGTAGTCAAGACAGCCATCATGATATCCAAAATCTCAATTAAATTATTTTTTTTACCATTCATTACATTTAGCAAAGTTTTATCATTTTTTAAGGACGTCTCAAGGGTTCTAGGTGAAAGCTTTGTTGCTCTTTTTATATGTTGTATAGGTGATCTTATAGCTGGTGTTGTATTAGGCAGGATGACAAGCAGGCTTGAAATGCTTCCTGGACTTTTGGTTCTTATACCCGGGGCAATTGGAATGAGGGGGAATATTTTTGGGGCTTTAGGATCACGCCTTGGTTCAAACCTCCACATTGGTACATTGTCACCCGAACTTAAAAAATCAAGTATTTTAAATCAAAACGTCGAATCCTCTATAATCTTAACAATTATAATGTCCATTTTTCTTGCTTTTATGGCAAAAGGGTTTTGCATCCTACTTAATTTTGAAAGTATAACTGTTGTAGAATTTACCGTTATCTCTGTCTTGGGTGGTATATTCTCAGGAATGGTATTATTACCAGCTACTATTTTGATCTCGGTTAAGAGTTATGAAAACGGATGGGATCCTGACAATGTTACAACACCGCTGATAGCAACTGCTGGAGATTTTTTTACACTCCCCGCAATCTTTCTGGCTATAGAAATACTTTTATGGATAAGAAATGGTCTTTTAGAGATAATATTATTTGTATTCTTCATTTTAATTGCTATTGCAGGCTTCTTTAAAGGACTGAGAGGAGAAATTCATCTTAAAAAAATCATAAAACAAAGTACACCAACTCTCTTTTTATGTTCTATCTTAGGTACCACTGCGGGTGTCGTATTAAACAGCAGACTGGCTATGATTTTAGGAAATCCCAGCATTCTAACCCTTGTACCTTTATTTTCAGGTGAGAGCGGAGATCTTGTAAGCATTCTTGCAGCAAGATTATCTTCAGGGTTGCATTCAGGGTACATAGAAGCAACCTTAAAGCCAAAAGGAGATGCATTAAGGAATTTTGGAATAATAGCAACCTTAGCCATTATCATATATCCAACAATAGGTCTTTTGGCTCATTTTGCTTGCATATTCCTTGGAATACCATCTGTCGGGATTCAGAAGATGGTTTTAATCAGTTTCTTTGCGGGTATCCTGCTTACACCTTTTATATTGATAATAGCTTTTTATTTAAGCTCAATATCGTACAAAAGGGGATTTGATCCAGATAATATTGTAATACCTTTAACAACCAGTTTAACTGATCCTGTAGCCACAACAAGCCTTGTTATTATGGTTCTTTTGGTTTTAGGGTTTGTTAGAATATAAAAAAATGAAATTCCTTTTTTATAAAATCCCAGTTATAATCACAATCTCCTCGAAGAAATATTTTTTCTTTGCAGTTATACTCGCCTTAAATCCAAGTTTCTCTAATTTTTTAAGAGTTTTATCAATGTCTGATAGGGATGATTGAACAAGCTGAACTCTTCCACCTTCCTTTAGATGATCTTTTAAACAATCGAGAAATTTATCTATAATAGACCTACCATCAGCTCCCCCATCCCACGAAGCATTTAATTCATCATCTATTTTTTCATCATCGGAAATTGGAAGATATGGGCTGTTAAATAAAATTAAATCGAATTTTTCCCCCTGCACAGGTTCAAACAGATTTCCTTCTCTTATTTCAATGTTAAATGCCTTGTTGTTGATTATATTTTTTATGGCACATTTTATGGCATACTTGTTTATGTCGGTTGCGATTACCTTTCGAGCCCTTCTGGAGGCTATAATAGATATGATCCCCACCCCAGTGCCTATCTCAAGTACTTCATCTGTTCTTTTGACTTGAAGATTCTCTGCGAGGAGGAAAGTATCCTCAGCAGGTTTGTATACTTTTGGATGAGTATAAATTTGCATTCCTTTGTATTCCAACATTTCAATCATAGACTTATAATCGAATTTTTTAAAAGATAATGTTATAGTCATCTGCATATATTTTTTTATTTAGTTTAGGCACGTTTTTATCCAGTTTTTAGCAAATTAAAATGATGTTGTAAGTTCATAGAATGATTTCAGGATTATATTTTCTAATTCTTTTTTTGGAGTGGTGAAATATTTGATACAATTCTTTTCACGCTTTTCCACACGAATCCTATTAGATTGAGATCAGGAGAATACGGCGGTAGATGCAAAAGGAAAATATTTAGTTCTTCTGCCTTTTCTTTCACTATTATGGCATGTTGAGTCCGAAAATTGTCTAAGATTATCACTATCCTCCCTAAAGGGTTATATTCTCTTATTTTCTATAGAAACACGGCGAAGTTCTCTTTTTTATTGTTTTCCGGAAATTCAAGGGTATGAGCGAAAGAAAGGGTAAAAACCTCTCGTAAACCTTAAAGGTTAACCCCATTCTTTTTACACATTTCTATAATGTATTCTGAGGGCATGAAGAAGTTAAAGCCCTGTGTTCGTTCAACAAACCCTCCAACTATGATACCAATAACCTGGTTGTTGGTATTGCACACCGGTCCACCACTGCTTCCCTTATCTGTTGCAGCATCAGTTTGGTAGTATTTGACTCCTTTGGGCGATGGTCTCTCCCCACTTACAATGCCGCTCGTCAAAGTCGGAGTATACATGGACCTCCAAACCTCTTTTTTCTCTCCTATACCTCCCATTTCATTGTAAAATGCGAATTGTTCAGCAGGATAACCGTATATTCGAACTTGATCCCCGGTCTCAATTTTTTGAGAACTTAATGGAATCGCTGGTAGTCCTCCTACATTATCCACCTTTAAAAGAGCCACGTCAATTTCATTATTTGAATCTCCGGAATCCACTATGCGGGCTAATGGTGGATCGTCGACGCTGTCTGGAAATGCTGGACCTCTTATATAAATGTCGTATTGATAATCTGTTGCACGTACTGCTCCAGCTTTGATAAAGGAATCTGTCATATCATCTAAATCTGCCCCGGTCATACTACTGTACTCATCAGGATGATATGTCTGTAAGAGCCATTCTACTGCCGCCCTGTCTACATACCATTTTATGTCGTCATCGTCCATTTTTTTTATTTTTCCATTATATGCCAACTCCCAAGGGTCAGAGACAACGTGTGCAGCTGTTACTATATATCCATCTCTACTGACTATAAAGCCTGATCCACCACCAAGACTATAATAATCAACTGTAACTGTATAAGTCTTATTGTCTGTAGGATCTATGACTTCGGCTTTGCCTGAGACCGCAGGATCAATAAATACAGTTGAATTTTGTGGCGTCGCTGATATAAAAATCCCCGGATAATAAAAGTAAATTGCAATCGCTCCTATTACGGCAAAAACACCAACTAAAATTAAAAGCAATGCTTTGTTGCTTATTCCTCCAAATACTGGAGTTTTATCAGCTTTTTTAGGCTCTGGTTTTGGTTCTTTAGACTCCACTTTAGATTCTGCTTCAGACTCTGTGGGTAATTGCGCACCACATTCGCCACAAAATTTAGAACCTTCAGGAATTTCACTCCCACATTTTGGACATTTCATTTTCAAACCTCCTGTCTGTTAGATGTATATGATAATATCCACATTTTATAAAAAATTTATTATTATGATATCAAAATTACCGAAGCAATGGATTGAAGAACAAATAAAGCAATTTAAAACATTTATTTGGGTATTCTAAATGATTTCAACAGCATCAAAATTTTAAAATTTTTGATCAATTTTCTCAAAGGGTTGTTATTTGCCTAAAACCACTCTTCAAGGCTTCTTTGAGTTGGAGTTAATTTTTTAAGTTTTTCTATGGCACCAGCTACACGATCTTCTGAAAAATCATGTTCTAAACATAAAAATTCTATTATCTTATTCTCACTGGGTTTTTTCCATTTTATTTCGTAGTCAGAAACTATTTCAGGTTTCAAAAATATTTCCCTTACAAGCTCAGGATCAACGTCCATCTCAACATTTAGATGATCCAGTGCATTTAAGACATTTCCATATTCTTTTATCAGTTTTAAGCCTTTTTTTGCACCAATTCCCCTTATACCAGTGTTAAACTCCGTTCCAACAAGTATAGCAATATCAACAAGCTGTTCTCTACTTATATCCAACTCCCTTAAAACATCTTTAAGTTCAATAAGCTCTAATTCTGCCCTTGCCCTTGTAATTGCCAAATTCCTTACGATCCTTGGGGCACCGAATAAAAGAGAGTCATAATCTTGAGATGCAACGCACCATGCATCTTTTTTTTCTACCATGTAAGCTGCTTGAGCCTCACCTTCACTTTTTGCCTGGACGTAGGGAATTCCCATAAAATCCAAAAGCTTTTTGGAACTTTCAATGACCTCATCAGATAGTCTGGAAGCTCTCATTGCATACTTTTTTGCTTCTTCAATCTCTCCCTTCTCCAACGCCATCTTCCATTTTTTTTCAGATTCTTTTCTTATTTCGGCTCTTTTTATTCTTGTATTTTCCTTCAACGCATGGGATTTACCATCAAAAACATATAAAGGCTTTATTTCTCTGTCAATCAATGAGGATGTCCTATATAGAATACCACTTAAGTGCGAAGTGATTCTTCCGTGAGAATTCATGAGAGGAGTGCCATCTCTTTGTCTTATACTTGATAAGAATTGATAGATGGTGTTTGCAGCATCAACTGCCACCACCCTTCCTTTTAAATCCTCGATTTTTATGTCCTTAAAATGTACTATATCCTTGAACTTTACACCCATTTTTATCAGCCATCAAATAATTCGAACCTAAAAAACTCCAGAAAAACCCACAAGATGGGATCCAACACCCAAGTTTTTGGAAAAGCTTGGCCAAATCTTTGTGAACTTTTCTTGAAAGTTCTTAGGAAAGTTTACCAACAGGTGACCGGAGGTCACCAATCCTTTAAAAAAGGATTGACCCAACAACCCTTTAAAAAAGCGTTGACGTAAAGAAACTTTTTAAAAGTTTCATCAAATGCAGGCAACCGAAATTGCCTTTTTGATCAACCTTTATTAAAGGTTGAAGGAAATGTCTCTTTTATTCTTATTAAGATTTTTTCGTTGTGAATTATGTTATAGGTTCGTGTGAGCATGGGAGAGTCTATTTTAAATATCTGCATAAGTTCCTCATCTGGTCTTTTCACATCAATATGCTCTATTTCCCTTCTTGCTTCAATATTATATTTTTTAAGCAATTTTCCAATTGGAATATCTGCCTTTGTTAGATCTTCCTTAAAATCATCATAAAGCCTCTCTATAGGAATAAAAGAGGTAGCATGTATCAGAGGCATGTCAGATTCTATGACAACAACCCTATAATTTACGAGATCACCTTTTTTTATACCAAGTCCATGCGCTGTTTTCTCATCAGCTTCTATTAATTTTTGTTTAAGGGTTTTTATTTTCACATCTCCATTTAGAACCTCTAATATTGTGGTTACAGAACCATCTGTAGCCAAAAGTACTTTTTGTACATCAGAGAGTTTTCCAATGGTTTTTTCGATTCTTTCGATTTCATGTAAGATATCTAAACCCATTTTACCCACGAGGATCTGTTATTTCTCCTGAAATCGCAGAAGATGCCACCACAGCAGGATTTGCAAGATAAATCTTGGAGTTCGGATCCCCCATTCTCCCTATAAAATTTCTGTTTGTAGTTGAAATACAAACCTCACCAGCAGATAAAACACCCATATGAGCTCCTAAACATGGTCCACAACCCGGATTGCAAATTATAGCTCCCGCATTCAATAATTTATTTATAATTCCTTCATCTAAAGCATTTGAATAAATCTCTGCTGAAGCAGGTGCAACAATCAGTCTAACATTCTCATGTACTTTTTTCCCAGTTAAAACCTCTGCTGCGATCCTTAAATCTTCAAGCCGTCCATTTGTACATGATCCTATAAATGCTTGATCTATATATGTTTCTTCAACTTTAGAGATTGGATAAACATTGTCAACATTGTGAGGGCATGCAACTTGGGGTTCAATTTCCCCAACATCAAATATATATTCATTTTCGTATTGTGAATCCTCATCAGATCTTAAAATCTCAAAAGATCCAAAGGATCTCTTTTTTAGATAATCAAGTGTAGCTTTGTTTGGTTCCATTACTCCGTTTTTTGCTCCCATCTCAACTGCCATGTTACAGATGGTCATTCTACTAGAAACACTCATAGAATCAATTGTTTGTCCACAAAATTCTAGTGCTTTGTATGTTGCACCATCTGCCCCAATCTCACCAATTATATTTAATATTACATCCTTTGCAGTTACATATTGTCCTAAACCACCGTTTACAGTGATTTTGTATGTCTCAGGTACCATAAACCATGTTTTGCCTGTTGCAAAGACAACTGCCATATCCGTTGCACCAATACCTGTTGCAAATGCTCCAAATGCTCCATAAGTGCATGTATGAGAATCTGCACCCACTACGACTTTACCCGGCTTTATAAATCCCTTCTCAGGGAGCACTTGATGACAAATGCCTTCGCCATGTGTAAAAATGTTTTTTATGCCCTGTTTTATTGCAAATTCTCTTGTAAGTTTTTGGAACTCAGAAGCTCCTATGTTGTTTGGGGGTACGTTGTGATCATACACAATAACAATTTTTTTCCTGTCCCAAACCTTATCTGCAATTCTCACGAAAGTTTTTATGGTGGGAGGAGATGTTCCATCATGTGTCATTGCTAAATCTACATTTGCCTTTACAATCTCACCAGGATATACTTCATCGTTCCCAGATGCCCTTGCAAGAATCTTCTCTGTTATGTTCATTGCATCACTGATTCCTTGGTTATATTACTTTATATACTTATTTTTCAATGTTAAATAAATCGCTGATCTGTAGCTGAATAGGGTGAAAGCATGGGATTCTTTGATGTTTATTCAGCTGATGTAGAGAAACTTTAAAATAAAGCTCTGTAGAAACCCTTTACAATTTATAAGATAAATGCTTTAACATACCTGTGTATGTTGTAGCAGACGTTCCTCAACTTATTCTCCTTTTTCCTCAACCTATCAGTTCTGCTGTGATTGGTATCTCAAGACACTCTTTTCCCCACCGAGATAACTGTCTCAAATAAACTTCTCCTGTGATATTTATCCTTATCAAACTCTTCAAACATTGCAAGTCTGTATTTGAACTTTTAGGAAAAGTTCACAAAAATTTTCTCCAACCTTTTTATAAAAGCTTGTTCGCATGACTTGATGAATGATCTGTTCCATCAATCGCTATCCATTCCTCCTTATATCAAACAATCCTACTTTTTGATTCAAAAATCTTCAAAGAACCCAGAGCCAAATCTCTAGAAGAACTTTTGCAGTGTTGTGGAGTGTGGTGTCTTTTTCAGGCAAGTATCTTCTTTATCTTAGGTGTTAAATCAACGAGTTAAACAAATAGTCTTAAACGTTCTTTTAGACATAAAAGAGCCATATGCTGATGTTGTGTGTAAATATAGTTTGAGTATTTGAACTAGTGATAGAGACATTTCAGCCATTTAAACGATACGGACACAAATTTTATAAGCTCGTTCCTATTGATGCTAAACATGGGGATCTCTCCTTTCTATATTCAATAGAGTGATCCCTTTATATGGGGTTTCTACAGAACCTATTCTAATGAATTGAAGAGGAGGATTATAATGCAGCAAAATGATGAGGAAAAAAAACTTTATGCTCAAATTTTTCCCATAACTCAAAAATTAAAAAATTTGGAGAGAAGTGTGGCAATCATTTTATTTATAAATTCAATAATATTCCTATTATTTTTCAAATTCAGCGGTGGGCTATATATATTACTTCTGGTTTCTATACTTTTATTCGGACTTTCGGTGAGCCTCTTATTCCAAAGGAGCCTAGATATGAGGCTTGGTGGAACAACCACCTATGCTATCATGCTCTATTATGCATTAGGTAATCTTTGGATTTTGCCTCATTTCTTTGCTGTCAGCATTGCCGGGGTTCCCTTAGGTATCTATTTTATGAGAAAAGGGTATTTAGGTCATCTTCTATTTTACCTACTTGGTGCTCTTGTATTACCAATAAGTGTAATCTCATATTATATCTTTAGACTATATATTCCCCCATTTACCGCAGTTCCAACAGTTCAAAGTGCAGCAGGTATAATATATTTAATACTACCTTTGATATTCCTGTATAATTTATTACGTATAGAAAAAAGTAAAATTCCACTTAATATTTTATACATGGCCTTTTTATTACTTTTAGGATGGGCATTGTGGGTTGCAATCTTTTACTTAATTATTTGAGGTGTTTAAAATCGAACCATTGAAAATAGTAGTGGAAGGTACGAGGGGAAAAAGTTCTTTAGTCAGATATTTTCATGAATGTTTCTATAAAAATGGATTTAACGTCCTAAGTAGAGAAACAGGCCTTGTACCTATGATTTATTATAATGATAAGAAAACTTTTGTAAAAAGAGAAGGCGAAGTTCCATTTAATCTTATGACAGAAGCTAAAGTAATTATGGACATGTATTCAGAAGAAGATATAGATGTAATTATTTTTGAAAATAACGCCATCAGAGAGGAATACATGCGAAGCCTTAACGATTATCTGCATGCTGATGTGGTTATAATCACTACAATTACATTTGATCATATATTGGCTCAAGGATTCAGCATGGAAGAAACTGCTGAAACATTTATAAAATCTGTTCCACCCTACTCTCACATTATTTTCTGGACAAACCATTATTATGAATATGAAGTTTTTAAGAAGGTTTGTAATGAAATGAATATCAAAGAAGCAGATATTATTTATAGTTCTCTTGATGAAAGGGAGACTAAAATCCAGGAATCAATGAAAAAGTTTTGTATTGCCCATGGAAGAGAAATTCGAGATGATTATCATCCCAATCCCTGTTATGTTTATGAATGTCCTCTTGAAAAAGCTGATAAACCACTGCCACCGGAAATATTCTCAGATAAGTTGGGAACAAAAAAATTTGTTGACATCGGACATGTTAACGACCCCATCCATACCTACATGATTTCGAAGCAAATATTATCAGAGACGGGCCTGGAAAAAGTTTATTTACTGTTCAATTTTAGAGAAGATAGAGTAGAAAGAATACCTTTGTTTCTTGATGGATTTTTACCCTTATTGAAAGACTCTGTAGCCGGAATAATTGTTCATTCTAATCATGTTGCCTTTAGTCCAGGCTATTTAATAAAATACATGAAAAAGAATGTATTTGATGATCCTGAAAAGATCAAATTTTATTCTTTTAAAGATTTTGATGAATTTAAAGAAAAAATAATACCAGAGATTCCTGATAATAGCATTATTTTGATGGTGGCTAATACTGCAGATAAATTTGGATATGAACTTATAGATAGACTTCACCTTTTTAGAGAATCATATCCTATTTTATATGATATAGACCTTTTTGAGTTAAGATACAATAAAAAACTTGCAAAAGAGGATTAAAAACAAAAAATTATTAAAGAACTTATATTACTTTAGAAAACTCTAAAAGAGCCATCATCTGTTGGTATGACTCAGAAACACTTCTACACTCAATTTTCCTATGACAGCATACCACTTCACAAGTCACTGTTGGTATTCCTTCTCGATTAAAAACGTTTTTAAGTGTTTTAGTGTCCTTGGCATTTTCATAGACCGTTGAACCCGTCTCTTTCTCTATGTATTTAGCTATTTCATAACTTCTGTAGGACTCATCTTTAAGGCATAATACACATTTTTTCCCGGGTTCACCGCCTAACTTTGTTGATTCAAAGTTTCCAACATAATCAATATTTTTCTGTTTTGCAATGGATAGAATCAGGTTTATAGGACTACCAATGCATTCACATGTTCTGCTTGGATCCTCACCCATAAAGTTCCTTATGTTCCTTGCAGAAGTGTAGGGTATGGCAAAAGGAATTACATAAACTGTACCTTCAATATCCTTATTTTTTAAATCATTTATGAGTTTTAATGCAGCTAACTGTGGAGATAGCTCATTTCCATGTACCCCTGCTATTATCATAACTCTGGGATAGCTTCCGTCTCCAAGTGTTACCATCGGAGTTCCATATTTTGCGGTAGAAATTATTTGGTCGTTTATATCTGTTTTAGGTATGTATCCTGTAAGTTCACTATTGTCGGTGATTAATCCATTTGTCTCAGGATTAATGTTGGTTATCTCTAATGCATTTACAGAGGGAGTTAGTGAAAAGCAAATTATTGTAAATATTAAGAAATATCTAACAATTTCAAATGTTTTCATTCTTCACCCTCCCATATTATTATTGTTAGATCTGGTTATTATAAGCTTTTGTTATTTAAGCGCTCTTCTATCATCACACGAAAATATATTTGATGACTGTTGATTGTGAATATTGTAACATTTGGGTTTGTAAAGTTAATGGATCTTGGGTCATTTCGAAAATCCTGAAATTTCATGAATTTTCTTGTCCCATAAATTCTTAAATTCCAATTTAAAACTGTTAGACTCAAATATAAGGTGAGATTAGAAATATTGGTATGACAAACGGAATTATAACTACTTTCGGTTCTGTGTTGGGTTTTATACAAGTAAACTTTCAGATTTTGGTATGGAACTCATTTCAAAATCTCCATAAGATCATTATGCATGCCAGGTTGACAAAGCCATGAATGTCACAGTGAGCCTTCCAAACCTTAGCAGGATTCTTTTGAAGGATTCAATCCATCCATTAAATTTCTCTAAAGCGCTTCTATTCCTTTTATACAATTTTTCATCGAACCTTAGTGGTCTTCATTTTTTCGGTTTCCTCTTGTTCCTCTTGTTTATTGGTATGTTTTATTTATTCCTTTTTTCTGTAGGTAATTTCTTATTTCTCTATTAATTGCTGCATCAGCATTTATCTCATCAGGTCTTGTTCTTAGCCTTTCCCTCAGACCTTTGAGTGAGACCTTTCAACGGGTTGGATAAAGTATCTGCTATCGGTTCATTCCCGGGGCTTATCTCGATAGAGAAGGTTAATCCTTCTTTACTTACCATCGAGTGGATTTGATGCCTTTATCCTTTTTATAGCCATCGTAATCTACATTCGCCCCTTTTTTAGCCTGGATAATCTTACTATCTAATGATGTGGATTCCAGTGATATGATCTTTTTTAATGCTTCATTTTGCAATGAACCAACGATCCTTTTCCATACACTCTCTTATTGTCATCTCATCAATTTCTCCATGCAGTAAAATAGGGGCCATACGCATCTGGCATATCCGCCCATTTGCATCCTGTTATCAGGACGTACAGGACGCCGTTGATCATTTTTCTATCATAAGCTTTGATCTTCCAGTAGAATCTGCTGGCGGTAGGAACTCTTTAATGAATTCTCACTTCTCATCATCAATTTCTCTGAATCTCATGACATGATTTATATACAATGTAAGATATAAGAGTTTTGAAACGGCTTCATAGAAAATTAAGCAAAAAATAATGTTAAATTGATTAAAGCTTTAGGTTATGAAAAAGATTGGCGTGTTCGATAAAAAGCAGCAAGAATTCTTGGAAGGATTGATATGTATTTGATGCTTTTTTATGAGATAACAAATCCAAAAAAAGTAAATTAATCTCCAATTGCATTCTGATTATTTGTTTAGAACTAAAAATACTTGATATTAAGAAACAGCAGATTAACCATTTTTATAATATTGGTGTATCTAAACGGTTTAGATTCTTAAAATTATAAGAAAACCTTAAAGTTTTTGTAATTTATCTCGTAGCAGTATAGATATTCATTACAATTAACCAATTAGATGTCAGGAGCCCCAAGCACAGATCTGATTATTCTATTGAAAAGTTTATCGTTTATGTATTTACCTTCTTCTCTTTTCTTTTTCACCTTCTCAACGATTTTGCATAACTCCTCTCTTGTAACATCTATTCCACATTCATCAAGCTTTGCTTTAACTGCTCTGCAGCCAGAATGCTTTCCAAGAACTATGCTTCTTCTGTGTCCTATCATCTCAGGCAAAAATGGCTCATATGTTAATGGCTCTTCAATAACAGCATCTACATGTATCCCTGATTCGTGCCTGAAAACATTTTTCCCAACGATTGGCTTGTTTTTTGGTATCTTCATGTCTGTAAGTTCCTCAACAAGTTTTGAAAGCTCATAAAAAATACTAATATTAAAACCAAGATCAACACCATAGATTATAAGAAGGCTCATAACAAGTTCTTCAAGAGAAGTGTTTCCAGCTCTTTCTCCTATTCCATTTACGGTTGTTGATATGGCATTTGCACCAGCCAAAATTCCAGAAATCGAATTTGCGAGTGCAAAACCAAAATCGTTGTGGCAATGCAGGCCAATTTCAACATCTATATGTGACCTTAGCTCTCTTACAAGAAAATCCATGGCATAAGGATTTATAGCACCTACAGTATCTGCTATATGTATTCTATCAACGCCCATGTCTTCTGCCTTTTTATAAATTCTCTTTAAAAAATCAAGATCTGTTCTTGTGGCATCCTCAGCAGAAAAAGCAACAAAAATTCCATGATCTTTTGCATGTTCAATGGACTTCATACATACGTTAAGGGCCTCATCTTTGCTCATCTTGAGCTTGTGCTTTAGGTGAAGGTCAGAGGTTGCCATAAAAGTTATAATACCATCAACATCGCAATCTAAAGCAATGTCAATATCCTCTTTTTTTGTACGTGCTAGAACAAGTATGTCTGCATTTAAATCTTCACCTACAACCGCTTTGATTGATCTTTTCTCTTCATCAGATACTATTGGAAAACCTGCCTCTATTTGATGAATGCCAAGTTCATCTAACTTTCTTGCAATTTTTAATTTTTCTTTGGTTCTAAGACAGACTCCTGGTGTTTGTTCCCCATCTCGAAGTGTTGTATCGTATATTGTAATCTGCCTTGGAAACTTCAAATCCAAGATTTTGTTGAAGGGACTAACAAAATACCTCATTTTCGCACCCTATATCTTATGTTCGTCTCTTAACTCTTATAAATTCCAAGCAACTCAAGATAAGATCTTCGCTCAAACCCTTCTGTTATTCCAAGTTTTTTGTATATTTTGAGGATTTCATTAACTATCTTATTAAAGCTTTTTCCTTCTTTGATTCTTTTTTCTATTTCAACAAAATTTCCAATCGTATGAACATCATCAAGACAGATAATAAATTTATCTAAAAAATAAACATCTCTTATTTTCCTTATAGTTGCAACAGGATGGAATCCAAGATTTTCAAGAATTTGAGCAGCGTTTTCTGCATTTTCTACACCAACCTCAACTTCTTTTCGTGTTTTACTCACTTTATCTATTTTTGGTCCTTTGTATGTAATGAATGTCCTTTTTGTTTCATCGTTTGAAGTTTTTCTTATTCTTAACGCTTCATCTGTCTTTGCGAAATCTCTGTGAGGTGCGTTAAAATATGTATCCTCTTGATGCTCTGTTTTTATCTTTTTTGCACCAATTTTATCTAATTTTCTTTTAATATCATCAAAATCACAAATCCAAGCTTTAACTTCAACTTCTATCATCTTATTACCATCCATCTATAAGTTTTGTTACCTTTATTAATAACTTCCTATAATAGGATAACAGGTGAGTCGATGCACGAACTTTCGATGGCAGATGCTATGGTAAAAACCATAATTGACGTTGCAGAGAAAAATGACGCTGAAGAGATTCTTGAAGTAAATATAGAACTCGGAAAACTTACTCTACTTAATCCAGAGCAACTTAAATTTGTGTTAGAGGTTATAAGCAAGGATACCTTGCTTAATGGCTCAGAATTTAAGATTGAGGTAATTCCTATAAAGGTTAGGTGTAACGTCTGTGATTATGTAGGATCCATAGATACAGATGAACTGGATCATTTTGCACCAATAATAAAATGCCCTAAATGTGAGGGAGACGTAACAATAATCTCGGGAAGAGAATGTAACATAAAAAACATCAAGATAGAAAGGAGTGAATAACACG
>CAZLGO010000005.1:0-19264 GCA_964559295.1 uncultured Methanobacteriaceae archaeon | reverse complement strand
CCAACCTTTTAAAAAAAGGTTGATCAAAAACATCAAGATAGAAAGGAGTGAATAACACGCCAACCTTTTAAAAAAAGGTTGATCAAAAACATCAAGATAGAAAGGAGTGAATAAAATGCACAAGGTTTCAGAGGTTGAAATACAGCACGATCTTATGATAGCAAACAAAAAACTTGCAAGGAGGAATCAGAGGATCCTTGACAGAAAGGGAGTATTTGCAATTGATGTTTTAGGTGCCATAGGTTCTGGAAAAACCTCTATTATAGAGGCTCTAATTGACAGAATGAATCATAAAATAGGAGTTATAGCAGGGGATGTGATAAGTAGATTCGATGCCGGAAGGTTTAAAAAGCATGATGTGCCGGTTGTTGGGCTAAATACAGGAAAAGAATGTCATCTGGATGCTCATCTTGTAGAACATGCCTTAGAAGATCTTCCACTTGATGATATCGAGATTCTTTTTATAGAAAATGTTGGGAACCTCATATGTCCTGTTGATTTTGATCTCGGCTCCCACATAAGGATGGTTGTAATAAGTGTAAGTGAGGGAGACGACACAGTCCAAAAACACCCTTTGATCTTTAAGGAGGCTGACATTGTTATCATAAACAAGATCGATATTGCTGAAGCTGTGGGAGTAGATGAGGATAAGATGGTAGAAGATGTTTTAAGGCTGAATTCGGATGCAGTTGTTATAAAAAGTAGTGTTAAAACAGGTGAGGGGCTGAATAATATTTTAAATACCATTGAGGAATTTGTTCTTGAATCATAGCAGGTGATCTAGTGAAAGTATGGATTGATATGGTAAACGCCCCTCATGTTCGTTTTTTTAAAAATGTCATTGATTTTCTGGAGAGTGAGGGTGAAGAGGTACTAATAACAACTCGTAAGTTTGGAGACACCAAAAAACTTCTTGACTTATTTGGGATAGAATACACCTCAATAGGAAAACATGGTTTTACATTATCGCAAAGACTCAAAGAAAGTACTAAAAGAGTATATGAACTTTCCAAGTTGATTATTAAGGAAAAACCCGATGTAGCCGTATCAAAACATTCCGTAGAGCTTCCAAGAGTATCATTTGGACTCGGTATACCCAGCGTTTATGTTCTAGATAATGAACATGCTGTAGCGGTTAATAAACTCACACTCCCTCTCTGTGATAAAATAATTATGCCGCAAGTTATTGATACGTGGGATGTTGTAAAAAGCGGGGCTAATCCAAATGCAATAATAAAGTACAACGGTACATCTGAGGTTATTCATTTTAAAAATTTCGAATATAACGAAAACATTTTCGAAGATTTGAACTTGAAATTAAAAAAACAAAAGACAATTTTGATGAGACCAGAACCGTCTCTTGCTTCTTATTTGGATGTAGATTGTAAAAAATCTGTTTTATCACCTATTGTTGACATACTGGGGGAATATGCGAATATATTAATAATTCCAAGATTCAAGGAACAAAAGGAAATATTCGAAAAAAATGAAAATGTTACCATAATAAAACCACCGGTTGATAGTTTCAGTCTAATGAAAAGGTGTGATTTGGTAATTGGTGCTGGAGGTACAATGAATAGGGAAGCTGCACTTTTAGGCACCCCTGTGATATCGTGTTATCCTGGAAAATTGTTATCTGTAGACAGATATTACATAGAACGTGGGCTTATGAAGAGGTCCACTGATGTTGATGAGATTGTAAACTTGGCTTTGAAATTACTGGTGGATAAAAATGGCAAAAAAAAGATAAAAACTGACGATTTGTTTGGGATAATAATAGACAACATATACAACGCTTCGAAAAATGGACTGGTCGGGATTTGAACCCGAGGCCTCCGCCATGCCAAGGCGACGCTCTACCTACTGAGCTACCAGCCCTATATCAACTTTGAATTCACAATATTTAAACCTAATGTTATTTCTTGAAGAGGTGTGTGGATAAATAATGACCGATTTTAAGATAAGAAATGTTGTGGAGGAAGATTTTATAAAAATAGCAGAATTAGCGAAAAACTGTGAACCAATGGCAATGGAAAGAGATTCTATTTATCACATCTTTACAAAATTTTTTCAAAACACATCATTTGTTGCAGAGAGTTTAGAAGGAAGGATCATGGGCTTTCTCTTAGGTTTTATATCACAGAAAAATTCAAAGGAAGCATATATACACCTTTTATGTGTGAAACCTGAAATGAGAAAAAAAGGTTTGGCAACATCCATGATCAAAAACTTCTTTAAGGTGGTAGGGGATAAGGGATGTAAAAAAGTATCTCTAATTACAAAACCTGAAAATAAAGTTTCCATAGCCTTCTATAAAAATTTGGGATTTAAGATGGATGAAAGTCAAAAAACAATTGAAATTGATGGTATAAAAGCCGTAAAAGATTACAATGGGCCTGATAAGCACATGGTGGTCTTTTACAAGGTGATAGATGATCTTTAATAATTTTTACCAAAGAAACCTTTAGGAGAGGATTGACCCAAACAACCCTTTCAAAAAGCGTTGACGTAAATATTTTTGATCAACCTTTCTTAAAGGTTGATGGAGGGATTAGATTGCCGTTGATTGCTCAAAACCATTTGCAATTTATAATAGAAGTGGCAGTGACCATGCACATAGGAATCATGTTTCTACTTAATATCATACCAATGTCTCTTAGCATGGTCCTTTTTGCCTGTTTGGTCTTGGGTTTAGGATTTGCGCTGATCTTTGGATTTGATGCTTTGTGCTTATTTTTACCAGTTGCACATTATGAATTTACCCATCCTTTTGGATCTATTGCCATCCTTTCATGTACAACAGCGTTGGCTGCCCTGCCAATGATGGAAGATGTAGGTATTAGAATCACCCATCTTAAGGCATTTATCATTTTTCTGATAATTGCCATAACGATTACAGGAGGTCTCATGCATAGATCTTTTTTGGTCTTGTGGTTTTTAGGGCTTTTTTTTGGAAGTTTTATCATATCAAAATCATTTCGTAAAAAATCCTTCTTTACCATCAAAAGAATTTTTATAGTAGCTGCTATTGGTATTTTAAGCTTTGGATTTCTTGAATTTTTATCAAGGATCTTTGATATGCCTATATTAAGCCCTCTTTTGAGGATATCAAGAATTATGGAATATGCCATACCGAGTATTGAGATGGTCGTAAAAAATGCAACGCTTTTGGGTCACATTCAAGGTTCATGTTACTGGGGATCTGAATGTCTTGGTGGATCCTGTGGTTATATTTCATTACCAATGTCTCTAATCCTCCTTTTTGGCTTGCCGTATCCCCTGTTTTATGGAATCTTGGTGACTAAAAAGGATGTTATAGATTACATGGTGCCTGGGATATTTGGGATAACATTTGACTTCGGGTACCTTTCTCTAATACTCCTTTTGATGTGGTGTATCCTTGTATTTCTCATTGGATTTGGAATGCTTTCTATCTACAAAGATAGGAGGGAAAATGGCGATCGTAAATATCTTGGAAGAGAAGCTCTCCTGATAGGATCTCTTTCTGCATTCATCGCTCAAATCATAGTTGGATTGTTTGTAATGAACAGGTCCATTAATGGAACTGCACTTTTAACATCTATATTCTTGAGTGCGATGATCATCGCTCATGTCATGTCGATGAAAAAAAGATAAGACAGCTTCCAAGAAAGTTAATCAAAAAAGACAATAGGAATGCAATAAAATGAAAAAAGCATTGATATTGTTGGGATGTCCAGAATTACCCATTCAAGCCCCTATGGCAGTTTACATGGCATGGAAGCTTGGCGGGATAGGCTACAATGTCACGATCGTTGGAACCCCATCTGCAATCAGACTTTTGGATGTCTCGGATCCAGAAAGGTTTTATATTAAAAACAAGCTCGATGTTGAATCCTGTATTGAAAAACTCCGTGAAGGTTCATTTGACCTTCTTATTGGGTTTGTTCACAACGATGCTGCAGCTTCCTATTTTGTAACATTTTGCCATATTATAAATACTGTCTCTATATCCATAATCACAGGAACAGACAAAAAAGCTCTTGAGGTTTTTAAAAAGGATATTTCAAAAAACACAGAAGCAAAAATCATATTGGAGAGAGCATACCATAATCCCACTCCGCTTAAGGTTAAATTTGACAAAACCATTAAGATGATAGGAGAATCAGATGAATTTTGATCAATCCTTTAAAAAAGGATTGACCCAAAGAAACTTTTAGAAAAAGTTTCATTTGCAAATTACATTTGCAAGTTTGCTGAAGCATTGCTTCAGCAATCATCAAAATACAGGCGACCGAAGGTCGCCTTTTTGATCAACCTTTCTTAAAGGTTGAAGGGAGGGATCAGATGTTTTGCCTTGAATTGTACCTACAGGAATCTGATGATTACGATCTTTTAATATCAAGGGCTGGTTTTAGAGAATGTGCCAAGCTTATTGAAAAACATTCTCCTGAAGTTGTCTATGTTAAACCTGGAGAAAAAATAATAGGATCAAGAGTAATTGGCATTCCTCCTATCCCTATTGGCATTGATGATTCGAAAAACACGATAATAATCCCATACACAAAACCATGTTATGGGACAGCTGTCATTGAAATACCTGTTGAGGAAGAAGAAATTAAAAGGATTAAAAGAAGAGCAATAAAATAAAAGAGGAAATTAAAAATGATAACAACTGTAGTTGGAAGTTATCCAGCGTCTCCACGTGGTCCATCATCCATAGCTTCGAAGATCTCTGAATTCTTTGGAACTTATGACAAATACAAGCCTGCAATAGCTCTTGCTGTACATGATCAAATAAAAGCAGGTGTTGATATAATATCAGATGGACAGACAAGAGGAGACATGATTGAAACCTTTGCAGGGGCGATCCCAGGCATGACAATTGAAGGTAAAGTTCCAAAGATCATAGGGAAAATTACGCCTCTTTCTTATTCTATAGGTGCATCAGATCTTAGATTTGCAATCAAAACAGCTAAAAATAAAGTTAAAGGTGTTAAAGGAATTGTAACTGGTCCTACTACTCTTGTGTTTTCATCCAGAATTGACGGTTTTTACGATAAAAGAGAAGATGCTATCTTAGATTTAGCCTATGCTTTAAAAAAGGAAGCAGAATACCTGGAAGATGCAGGTGCTTTTATGATTCAGATAGACGAACCCATACTATCAACAGGCACCGCAGACATCAAAGTTGCCAAAAAAGCTATAGAAATCGTGACAAACGATCTATCCTCTCCTGTTTCATTACATGTTTGTGGAGACATCGCTGACATATTCAATGATCTTACCAAATTCAATGTTAGTATCATAGATTGCGAATTTGCAGGTCTACCTCGAAATCTTGATGTTCTTGAAGTTTCAAAGCTTGGGGGAAAAAAAATAGGATTTGGATGTATCGATACAAAGACTGAACAGGTAGAGAAGATTGACGAAGTGTACAATCTTATAAAAAGAGGTGTAGATCTGGTGGGAGAAGAAAATATACTAATTGATCCTGATTGTGGCATGAGGATGCTCTCACGGGACGCTGCCTTTTCAAAACTTAAGGTGATGGTGGAGGCTTCTAAATGTCAATTTTAATTAAAGCTCCGACAATAACAGCTGGATGGCAAATGCTTTTAAGAAGAATCATGGAAAGAGGCAACGAAGTTCATGATGAACGTGGTTCATTAACAAAGGAACTTTTAAACACCATTGTCACCATAAAAAATCCCCTTGATACTGAAACACCAGAAGGATATTTTTGGACCGGTGAAAAACTTGAAAAATACTCAAAACAATTTTTAAATAAAGATAAACAAGGTTTTGTATACACTTACGGTAACAGGCTAAGAGAACATTTTAATGGTATAGATCAAATTCAAGAGGCTATTTTAAGGCTTAAAAACTGCATGGAATCAAGAAGAGCCATATCTGTGACATGGGATCCTACAGTTGATACAAAAAACGATGAAGTTCCATGCATGATCCTCGTAGATTTTAAAATCAGGGACAGGAAGCTTAATACGACAGGTCTGTGGCGTTCCCATGATATATACGGCGCATGGTATCCCAATGCAGTTGGACTTTCTAATCTGGCAGCGTATGTTGCAGATAAGCTAAAGGTTGATATGGGAACTTTGACTATACACTCCATAAGTGCTCATATATACGAGATCAACTTTGGGGATGTAAAAAAAATTTTGGGGTGATGAGATGGTAAGTGTTAATCTTGAGGCAAAAAAAACTGTAGATAAAATGATAGAAAATGCAGATGAATTAAACATAGCTGTTGAAAAGCTTGAGAATGGTTCAACAGTTATTGACGCTGGTGTTGATGTTGCAGGGAGTCTGAAAGCAGGAGAGCTTTACACGAAAGTCTGTCTTGGCGGTCTTGCAGAGGTTGGAATTTCTATACCAGGGGATCTATCCGAGAACTTCGCCCTGCCATCTGTGAAGATAAAAACCGATCTTCCATCAATATCTACACTTGGATCTCAGAAAGCAGGATGGTCTGTTAGTGTGGGCGATTTTTTTGCTTTAGGTTCAGGTCCTGCAAGAGCTCTAGCTTTAAAACCTGCAAACACCTATAAAGAAATAAGATATGAGGATACTGCTGATATTGCAATCCTAACACTCGAAGCTGACAAATTACCAGGCGAGGATGTAGCAGAGTCAATAGCAGAAGATTGTGGCGTCTTGCCAGAAAATGTTTTTCTTCTGGTTGCTCCAACATCTTCCATCGTGGGATCGATTCAAATAGCAGGAAGGGTTGTAGAAAATGGAACTTACAAGATGCTTGAAGCTTTGCACTTTGATGTCACTAAAATAAAATATGCTGCAGGAATAGCACCAATAGCACCTGTAGATCCCGATCCTTTAAAAGCAATGGGCAAAACAAACGACGCAGTTCTATTTGGAGGTAGAACATACTACTACATAGAATCAAATGAAGATGATGATCTTGAAGAAATTACAAGAAAACTACCATCTTCAGCTTCTGCAGATTATGGTAAACCGTTCTATGATATCTTTAAAGAAGCTGAATACGATTTCTACAAGATAGACAAAGGAATGTTTGCACCAGCAGAAGTAGTTATAAACGATCTGAGGACAGGTGAGGTTTTCAGAGCAGGAAAGATGAACATGGAGTTACTTATGAAATCATTTGGTGTTAAGAGCTAATTAAAATAAAGCTTTTTTTATTAATCTTTTTTATTTTGATATTGAAAGCAATGATGATGCACGACTTATTTGGTGCATCCTGGTGTGCGGTGCAGCCAATAACGATCTTTTAGGACAATGCCTGAAGATGGGTGGTTTTATGGATATGGTAATGGATTCTCTTGACATAAAATCAAACAGAAGGGTTGAGATTATAAATATAATTGATATGCTGAATGGGACCTTAAAAAAAAGCGGGATAAAAAACGGAATAATGAACGTTTTTACAAAGCATACTACATCAGGGATTGTCATCAACGAAAATGAATCAAGATTAATTGCTGATCTTGAAAATACACTTGAATCTTTAATTCCAACCGATAAAAATTACCAGCACAATGCCATTGACAACAATGCAGACTCACATATAAGAGCTTTTTTCATCGGAAGCAGCGAAACTATCCCTATAGAAAATGGTTCCTTGAGTTTAGGCACATGGCAAAGCGTTTTTTTTGTTGAATTAGATGGTCCGAGAAGTAGAAGAGTTATCATTACAATAGTTGGAGAATAAAATATATGAAATCTGAAGCCTTAAAAAAAGAGCTCTTAAAAAAATGTAGAGACCTCGGAATTGCTCTTTTAGGTTTTGCTTCAGTTGAAAGATGGGAAAATCCCCCTGCAGAGCTTCCAAATACGTTTTCTGAATGGATTCCTAAGGAATTCTGGCCCCAGTTCATATATCCTGAGGCCAAAACAGTTATGGTAATAGGGCTTCCGGTACAACTTCCTATAGTAGAAACTGCACCTTCAATATATTATCATGAACTTTATGAAACCGTAAATTCCATGCTGGATCTGAAAGCCTATGAAATTTCAGTTTTTTTAAATAAAAAAGGTTATCCTTCTATTTATTTGCCAAGAAATGGCTATGGTGATATAGAAGTGCTGCTTGAGAAGCCTTTTGCCTTTTTTTCTCATAAACATGCAGCATATCTTGCAGGATTGGGTTCTTTTGGACAGAGTAACGTTCTTCTAACACCAGAATATGGGCCAAGGGTTAGATTTACTTGCGTATTTACAGCAGCTTTTATAAAACCAGATCCAATCAAAATTGGAGATCTATGTACAAGGTGTCTTCTTTGTGTCAAAAAATGCCCTGTAGATGCTATACTTGAAAAAGGAGACTTTCCTCCACCTATGGATAAAAAACTTTGTGCTACAAGAAGCACAAAACTTCGAGGCGAATATAGATCCCCTTGTGGCATCTGTATCAAAGTTTGTCCTGTTGGAGAGGATAGAAAATTGTTTGATCGAAAGGATATGTCTATATACTCAGAGGATAAGGGTTCTAATAAATATAAAAGAGCATGGGAGCATGTAAGAAGATATGGAAGTAAGATATGAATCTTTTTAAAGTTTAAATTTGGAATATGCTCGCTTCACTTCCCCAACATTTTAATTTCTCATCTTTCAACCTTAAAATGGTGAGTTTTTCCCTTTTTTGTTCGTTTTAAGTTAAATTATTTATATGATACAGGTCAAAATAAATGTGGGAGTTGTCCTCCATCGGATGGCAAGTGATAGAGGAGCTTTTGAAAGCAAAGATTTAAACCAAGGAGATGTTATATAGTTTTAATTCACAAACCAGTAAGTACAGTTATCACTGTGGAATACCTTCCTCAACGAAAGGCGAAATAGTAGTTCAAAGTTGAAGATATGTTGTATAAAAAATATTTCCAAATCTTTGGGAGACATTATCATTAACCTTCTCATCCTTTAGAAAAACAAGGTCAATTAACAAGAAGATTTTAAAGGGTTGGTTCGTTATGTGCATAGGTTGTGGAATGTGTGGCTTACAGGTGCCAGGATTTTGCATGTTTTTTCTGCTTCATTTAATCAATCAGAATTTTTTTATTTTAAAAGCAGGATTATATATTAGGTAGTTTTGTCCTATGTAACTTTACATTCACCTTTTTTTAAGCTAATTTAAAAAATCATACAGATAATTCATAAATTTTTCAAGCTTTTTGAGAGCTTTTCGTCGAATGTATGCTACAGCTGTTCTTTGAATGAGTTTAACTTATCATTAGATCTTTGGCTTTTTTTTATGAATTTTTTTGCTTTTGGTGGTTGTTCAACTGCTGTTTAAAAAATAATATAAGATATCCAGGATAACAACACCCAAACTTCCATTTATCAAGCAATTTCCCTGCATTAAATAATATGTACTTGGTCTTCTCATGATAATTATGAAAGCTACTCTCATTATAATTGAAGATAAGGATCTGTTAACCTCTATAGTATGAATGACGGGGGCCAAAAGTCTGATCAACTGGACTTCCTCATCACTTCTTTGAAGTTTTTTTATCAAGATTTACTCTTGACCGATTTTATAACAAACTCGCTTCTGCCTACTTCTTCTTTTTTTCATCAAATAGGATGTTCGTAGTTCGTATTCTAAAATTCCCTTCAGGATGATACCATAAAAATCAAAGTAACTTCTAAATTCTGATTTGAATTCCCTTTTCAGCTTTCAACGTATTTTTTAAATGAATTGGTTGAAAAGATTGTTTTTCATGAAATCATGTAAAATAGGAAATTTTACAGCTTATTATAGGATAGGACAATAATAGTAGATGTATAAAAACGAAAATACTAAAAAATGCTTTGTTTTGCAATTTTGTATTTTAAATGTTTAAAATCAGATTAGGTTAAAGAGGGAATAATTCTTTGGTGCGACGTGGTTTCCTATATCGGACTTACATATCTGATTATACCTGCAGTAACTATTGGAATGAATTATTTGGTTGATAAAAAGTAAATTGGGGAGTTTTTAGATCATGCCTAATGCCTTTTCTTATTGTTTTTTTAATTGATCTACGTTTTAGATGTTTTACTAGTCTTTTTGTAAGCAACAAGGAGTATTATGAGCACTATTGGCAATATAATGTCAAAATACAGTGGTGCTCCCGCATTGCCAGGTGCGTAGTTCCCATGTTTTATTATATCCATTATGTGTCCGTAAGCAGCTCCCAAATAAAATACAGACAATCCAATTATCGTTGCTGTCCAGAAGTTACCTCGAATCCAGAAACAAAGGATTCCCAAAATCCCAAATGCCAAATTCGTACATGCAACTTCAAATTGGAAAGGACTTCCTGCTGGCCAGCCTATATAGGCTGCAATCTGGTCGGGCATGAATGCATGTCCTATGAATCCCCATATACCACCAAAACCAACCATTATAACTAAAATATATAATAAAAAAATTTCTATAACTCTATCTTTGGTCCGAGGCACTTTACTTATGAAAAGATGCAACAAGGCACCGATTATAACTAAAGTAGGCCATATAAACAATGTATTCATGTTTTTACCTCCTAATACTTAAAGATTTTTATTCATCATATATTTGAATACAGTGTATATAAAATAATCCATCGCGCCGTTCAGTGATAAAAATGGATTTAAATAAAATAAGCGCCGGGGACGGGATTTGAACCCGCGAGATCCAAAGGATCATTGGCTTAGCAGGCCAACGCCGTACCAGACTGGGCCACCCCGGCTACCAACCTTTTAGAAAAAAGTTGATGAAAATTTTACGTCAACGCTTTTTGAAAGGGTTGTTTTGAAGGATTGGTGGGCACGTTCAAGAGTGGACAAACCTTCCAGACATTGGTGATCCAGAACCCCGACTCCACCCCGTTGTTCCACAAGCATCAGTTGTCCATGGTAGAGCTGCTTCTTTCCAGACCTGACCCGTTCCCATGGTTAAGATAGTTAATTTCGGTCCTCCAACCGAAATCCTACCACCACTGATCCTGTGGGACGAGGTTTCAGCATCAAGATTCTGGGCCAAAATCCAGTCAATTTGCCGCCTCTTGAACTTCGACCACGCCATATAGAGGATATGCGCTTACAGAGGACCCCTAACCCTCCAGTCTAGCCCATACTTATATGGATTTTTGATGGTATTTGAATTTTGCGATCCTAAGAATATTATTTATGCTGAGCACCATCAATAAACATGGAATGGTTACTGATAGTAGGCGTAATTACCAGCATTTACATGGCATTTAACATTGCTGCAAATGACATTGGAAATTCCATGGGAACCGCTGTAGGAAGTGGTGCCCTTACAATGAAAAAAGCTCTTATAATAGGAGCTATATTTGAATTTTGTGGTGCATTATTTCTTGGTGGTAATGTTATAAAAACTGTTGGAAGTGGAATAGTCTCACCAGAGTTTATGTCTCATATAGGAGCGTTTTCTATAACATTATCTGCAGGAATATGGATTACTATCTGTATTTTAAGAAAAATACCTATTTCTGGATCAGATGCTATTGTGAGTTCTGTTTTTGGGTATGGTATTGCATATGCGGGCATAAATAATATAAATTTGGATGTGTTGGGATATATTGCATTAAGCTGGCTTTTATCACCAATAATTGGACTTCTGGTAGGATTCGCTGCATATTACCTTCTAAAGAAAGGACTTATTATCAAGATCAAAAATATTGCTCTAAGAGATAGGATAGAAAAAATATTCTCCTACCTACAAATTGGAAGCTCATCATTAGCAGCTTTAGGTGTTGGAGCAATAGATATTGCTATCGCCACAGGCGTCATGTATTCAATTGTGGGTCATACTGAGGGCATGTTTTTACAAATTTTAGGTGCTTTAGGACTTGTTCTTGGAATTTTAATCGCCGGAAATAGAATAACAGCTACTATAGGAAAAAGAATAACAGAATTAGTTCCTACAAGAGGTTTTTCAGCCCAAATATCAGCTGCTTCCGTCACATTACTTTTTGCTTTATACGGAATGCCAATATCTCCCACTCAAACGCTTGTTGGATCCGTAGTTGGTGTAGGTCTTGCAAGAGGAACTTCCACAGTTAAAATGGATGTTATAAAACATATAGCTTCCACATGGATTCTTACAATTCCTGTATGCGCTGCTATTTCTGCAAGCGTCTATTTCATATCCAAAGGAATATTCGCAATTTAATCACAGAAAAGGTATGTAGATTCAAAACTTATGGATGTTTATTGTTCTACAAAAACTTTTTCTTAAAGATTTTATAATATTGTAATATCAATCTTAAGTTGCGATAGTAGGATGTGCAGATATGAGGAAAATCACATTAAAACATGAAAGCATTTCTGTATCGATTATTCCAACAGACATTTACAGACTGCTGAGGGATAGGAGCAAAAATAAATGGTCATTTTTACTTGAATCTGTGGAAGGTCCTCAAAAATTGGCAAGATATTCGTTTTTAGGTATAGGAGACGGATTGATAAATGTAAAAGAGGGCAAAGTCGAATTTGTTGGGATTTCAGATGAAAATTTTGAATTAGAGGATGTTGTAGAAGATGGTAGACTTAAGGAAGGTTATGATCCAATCGATGTCGCCAAGGCAGTTATGAAAAATTTTAGAGTGGTTGTTAAGCAAGAAGATATTCCAAGGTTTTTTGGAGGGCTTATCTCAATTGTTGCTTACGATGTTGTTGGATACTGGATAGATCTAAAGTCAGAAGATGATCTTGGAACATATGATGCCCAATTCATGCTTATCAAAAATTGTGTAGTTTACGATCACCTCTACAAGATGATTCACATATTTTCGCATGATGATGGTTTTAATAACATGATAAAAAACATTATAGGGATAAAAAAAGAAAAAAAAGAAAAAGATGATAGAGACTCCAAAAATAAACTCATAACTGTAAAATCTAATTTTACAAAAGAAGAATTTGAGAAAGCTGTTATAGACGCAAAAAAATACATATATGAAGGAGATATCTTTCAGGTTGTACTTTCCCAGAGATTTGAAACCGAGATAAAAAATGACCCGCTTGATATATACATAGCCCTAAAAAAGATTAATCCGTCGCCTTACATGTATTATATTGAAATAGACGACCTTGAAATTGTTGGAACAAGTCCTGAGATGTTAGTTAGGGTATCAGCAGAAGATGGATTTAAGATCAGCACAAGACCAATTGCAGGGACAAGACCAAGAGGTGCCACCAAAGAGGAAGATGAGATCCTTGCAGAGGAGATGCTCTCTGACCCGAAAGAGGTTGCAGAGCATATCATGCTTGTGGATCTTGGAAGAAATGACGTTGGAAAGGTTTCAAAGTTTGGAACTGTGAAAGTTGATGAGTTTATGGATATTGAAAAATACAGTCATGTTCAACATATTGTCTCGAACGTTGTTGGTGAATTAAGGGACGATCTTGACTGTTTTATGGCACTTAAAGCAATCTTTCCAGCTGGAACCTTATCTGGTGCCCCAAAAGTGAGAGCTATGGAAATAATAGATGAGCTTGAAAAGAACAAAAGAGGCATATATGGTGGTGGAATTGGATACTTTTCATGGGATGGGGAGATGGATTTTGCGATAGCCATAAGAACCATAGTAATAATAAAAAACAAAGCCTATGTTCAGGCTGGGGCTGGAATTGTTGCAGACTCTGATCCAACAAGTGAATGGATAGAAAGTAAAAACAAAGCAATGGCGCTTCTTAGGGCTATAGAAATGGCAAGATGATTGAAAATGTTTATTTTCATATTCATAAATTTTTAAAACAAATTCAACCCAAGAAATAAGTTTAAAATCCTTATTAGGATATCTGCGCCTAATTATGGGTTGGAAAGCCTTTAAAAAAATGAATAAGGGTTTTAATTATTGTCAAAGCTATTTAGAAAAATCAGGGAGCATCTCTATAAATTGATTAAACTGATCTCCTATTCAGGAATACTTCTCTTAAAGTAACGCTCAATGTACCGCCAAAGCACATAGCAAACACGATTAACATAGGGCCAAAAGGGAAGACTATAATCGATGGAATTATACATCCAACTAACGTCCAAGCCAATATTTTCCTGAAACTTGACTTTTGATCAATTAACTTTCTTTCAAAAAGCCATATACCAAATGCAAATCCAAAAGCTGTTGTTATTGGTAATAAAGCCCATTTTATAAGGATAAAGATTGCGTTATCAACAAAAGGAGTTTTAAGAAAGATTACAAGTCCGATTAAATAAAAAATTGCGCCAAATATAATCGATATACAAATTTTTATACATTTTAAGAGATCCATAACAACCCTCCACATACTTCTGGGCTCTGGAGAACCTATAATAGGATCGTTCAATCATTGAAGAGAACAGGCGAAAGATTTAACGTCTAATATCAATGAAAATCTGAGTTATAAAGTTTACTAAAATGACTTTTGAATCACTAAAAGGTCCTTAAAGGTTTATCCAAGCAATTTTCAAATTATATATATACAAAAAACTTGTTTACTCTTATAGAAAGCCACTGATGAACAAAAAATAAATTGAGAAGTTTTTTACAACACATAGACATGTTAAAATATTTATTGATTTTCAAAAGAATTATACAGGCTCAATTATAAAAAAAGCATTTTTATATGAGTATATCCTATATTTCTTCCTCCTCTAACTTCTGAATAAATAAATGAACCAATCAACCATAAAAATAATAAAAGAGCGATCCTTCTTTGAAGTTTATCATTGGAAATTCACAACTTAATAGCCCTTATAATATCGCCATCTGAAATTATCCCTTTTATTTTGTCATTCTCAATCACAACAAGTTGGTTTATTATGCCATCATCTTTTCCGTATTCATTCATCTTTTCAACCGCAGTAAGTAGACTATCTTCAGGTTTTACACAAACAACGTTCTTTACCATTACTTTATCAACGGTTGTTCCAAGTTCGTATTTGTCAAGAATAAGATTGTATCCCAGATCTGTTGCGGTTACAATACCTACAAGCTTTTCATTAGAAACAACAGGGAGTGCACTTACCTTATGCTTCATTAACTTCTCAAATGCGAAAACAACGTCCTCACTTGGCGGGATCGTTATAACATCCTTCGTCATCACATCTTCAACTTTCAATTTCTTCAACAGCTTGTTCACCTCCCTCAAAAACCTTGGCAGTTAGGGACTTTATTATACACTCAATGGTCATTGTAACATCGATGTTTTCTATAATTGGTATGTGATACTTCTTTGCCTGTCTTTCAAAATATTTATGAGTTCTTCTTATATCCCAAAAATGGTCCATGTATCTTTCAAGCGGTCTTCTTGCCCACTTTTGTCTACATCTTGAATAAAACCTTTCTTTGTGTACATTCTCATCTTGCAAGGACAAAATAAACATGGCTACATTTCTTTTAGCTATAAGATCTTCCCTTATAAATCCAGGTACAATATGAACGCCCTCTATAACAATACTTATACCTTCTCTTAATGCCCTTTCGATGACAGCTTCTACTCCAACGCTCACTGCTTCCACATGATCTCGAAATCCAAGAAGTATTTCATCAAGTTCAGAAGGCAGAGGTATCTTTATAGATTTGTAAGCTGTGTAGCTTGACTCATACAAGGTTGGAAGAAGTTCCTTTGATATCATCTTACGCATAACTTCTCTTATCATGTCTGTACTGATCATGTTTCTTATTCCAAGTCTGTTTGCAACCTCAAATGCAATAGACGATGTGCCAACCCCTGATGCACCACCCAGCAGTATGACAAGGGGCTCATTGTATTCGCGAATCTGCCTCCATAACATGTATTTTTCTGCAATTTCTCCATATTCGCTTTTTAACTTATCAAAAACTATTTTTACAAGATCTTCAAGATTTATAATCCCAATGCCTTCCTTTTCCAGATGTTCTTCTATTTGAGAGGCGAAAGTATATGCTATGTTAGGATCCATCTCAGCTCTGGTCAATGACCTTGCCAAAACTCCCTTTGAAAAAGGTTCTCTGTATTTTTTTCCGCTTACTTCCCCTTCAACCATTATTGTCGTCAATTTCTCACAACCTTCGAAACAACCTACAAAATTGATAAAAATGTTTTTTATAGTTTTATAAGCTTCGGAGTTATTTTTATAGCATCATCCTCCTCAGATATATCTATTGTACATGCAAATCCTTTCGATGCTTCACCAGAATTGATTATGATGGTATCTTTAACTTTATCTATTGATCTTGCCTCATGTATATGTCCACATATATTTAAAGATGGCTGAAATTCTTCTATTATTTTTCGAAGGCTTTTGGATCCAACATGATGTCCTGATGGGACTATATCGGTTTTTGTATCAAATGGAGGTGCATGGGTTACCAAAATTCTAACTTCCTGGTCTTTTATCTGTTGCGTTACCTTTTCAACTTCACTTTGTATTTGTTCTTCCTCAAATTCTAAAGGCGTGTTAAAAGGAGTTGGATTTGAACCTCCAAACCCACCTATTCCAATTTTTCCTATGGTGGTGCTTTTGCCATGAATATTAATCGCTCTTGTGTTGTCTATTGTATTTTGGATACCAACAGGATCGCAGTTGCCAGGTATTGCCAACACAGGGACACCAAACAAACTAAGTTCGTTTAATATATCTTCTGACAACTCCAATGGTCCAAAATCTGTTATATCTCCTGTTAGAATTATAATATCCACATGGTTTTTTTTCAGATAATCTAGGACAGCCTGATAGTTACCGTGCATATCACCTACTGCAAGGATTTTCATTATATCTCTCCCTGGGTTATTGGTGTTCCTTAAAAAATGAAGATACTTCCTTTAGGCTTTTTTTTATACAGTCCTTGTCTCCATAGATTACAATCACGTCGTCTTCTTCAAATTCTATTATGACGTTGCATTCTTCTGCAATCTCTTGTACCCTATCTTCTGCTAAGGCTTCTCTTAAGGAGACTCTTACCAACGAAAAACCAGGAGGAGCTCCAACAAAAAATCTTGATTTTTCTTCTTTTAATTTGTGCAATTCTTCCCCAATACCTGCTCTTTTTAGTTTTTCAAGCCATTTCTCTTTGTAATTCAAACTAACGTTCCCTGCCAGATTAAGAAGATTATCCTGAGCAAGATTTAAAAATTCATCTATTCTTCCTACCTCCTTTATCACCTCAGGGTTGGTAGGATCTGTCTTGTAAAAATTTATGAGAGTTTTAGCCAGTCTAATGTTTTTGGTTACTTGGTGGGGTATATCAATATCTCTTTTTTTAAGATCTGTTAAAAGCTCAACTAAAACCATCCATGTTTGTTCTACTGGCAAATCGCTCATAGGTATCTTTCCAAAATTTTTATCGTATTATAATTGAGTTTTGCATCTGATCCTCTTAATTCCTCTTTTATTTCATCTATATTTTTGTAAGAGTTTAAAAATAGGACGTGATAACTTTCGGTTCCACTGATATTTAGAATCGCAATATCTTCATCTTCTTTAATCTCTTTTTTTTCAAGAGATGCCTTAAATCTTACAAATGGGATATATTTTTCGGGTATTTCCTCGAATTTAAATATTCCAAAAAGACTTGCAATAAACAAAAAAACACCTCAAAATGAATAGGGAGAAGTCAAAATACAAAAATAAAAAATTAAAGGAGAATTAATTGTTTATTCTCCTCCAGTTATGATGTCAAGCTTGGCCAGTGCAGGATCCGTAGTAATCTGATGTGCATCTACAGTTAACTCGTCAGGAGTTAGTCCCATTGCAAGACCATACAACTGAGCCAAGTGGAAAACTGGTATGTTAAACTCTTCGCCAAATTTGTCTTTTATTTCGATTTGTCCAACATCAAACTGTAGATGACAGAATGGACAAACGTTTATTACGGCGTCTACACCAGCTTCCTTCATGTTAGTTAATTTTTCCCTTGTAAAGTCCAATGCAACCTCTAAATCCCTTGAACGCACACCACCACCTGCACCACAGCACATCATCTTATCTTTGTAGGGTACAGATTTTGCACCTGTTATTTCTACAAGTTCATCTAAAATGGTTGGTTTTTCAGGAGAGTCGATGTTTAATACAGCGCTTGGTTTTAAGAAGTGACATCCATAGTGAACTGCAACATTAAGGTCTAAGGGATTTGTAAATGATTCAGATAATTTATCAAGACCCACATCATTGTACAGTATTTCTGCGAAGTGTCTTACCTTTATTTCTCCTTTGTATTCTCGTCCTACTTCAGAAAGTACCTCGTTTACAGCTTTTTTCATTTCTTCATTTTCATGTAAGAGGTGGTTTGCCTCAAACAATGAACCAAAACACCCATTACATTCGGTCATTATATCCATACCCATATTTTCAGCTATGGTGATGTTTCTGGCGGCTATTGATGCCCAAGTTTTTCTATCAAATGATCCAAATACTCCTGGTGCTGGGCAACATGATGCACCTTCCATATCATTAAGTCCAACACCAAGTTTGTCCATCACAATCCTTGTTGATTTTTCGATTCCGGGGTACCTGTTGTTCATTATACATCCCAAGAAAAATGCAAATTCCATTTTAATCCCTCCATAATTTTCATTCTAACTTTCCAGTTTCCCAGTTGTATCCTATTAACTTATCAAAGTTAGTTACTTTTGTTATTTTTTGTACCTCTTCTAATGCTCCTGGGAATGAATGGGTTGTTGGTGGAAGTTCGCCTATTCCAACTCTTTTTCGAAGTTCCATTGTGACATCGTTTATAGGTACAGCATGTCCGGTTTTTAGCACATATGAACCAACAGCCTTATGGTTGGCTCCCATATAACCTTCTTGGGCTGCGATATTCCTTACAAGCTTTACGATATCTACGATCTTGATTTCCCTCGGACATCTCTCCTGGCACGCATAACAGGTTGTACACATCCAGAGATTGTCGTCTGAAATGACTTCGTCCTTAAAACCCATAAGAGATCTTCTTATAATCTGTCTTATTCTGTACGGGGTTCTTCTTCCAGATGGACATGATCCTGTACATGTACCACATTGGAAACACAAATCTAAAGTTTCTCCACCAGCTTCAATTATTTTTTGTTTGAATTCTTCGTCTATATTTTCAGGACGCAAAACCGGTTCTTCTTTTTGAAGTAAAGTCATACTACCACTCCTTTTAGGTTTTTCCTTCTCTTTTTCTGGTATTTTTTTAGGTTTTTCTTTTTCTTCTTTGGGTGTCGGTGGTTTTTCTTCTGGTTTTTCTTGTTTTTCTTTTTCTTCTTTGGTTGTCTGTGGTTTTTCTTTTGTTTTTTCTGGTTTTTCTTTTTTTCTTTTGATCGCTTTTAGTTTCCTTGTGCTTTTATTTTTGCT
>CAZLGO010000004.1:0-36171 GCA_964559295.1 uncultured Methanobacteriaceae archaeon | reverse complement strand
TCAAACACCTGCGCCTGACCGTTTCTTAATATATGGATGTTGTTGCCTAATTTGTAGCCTTCCTCTTCGGCTAGTTCTGCGTAGGATGCAAGCATTCCCAGATCACCATGGCAAGGGATGATATGCATTGGATTTAACATCCTTATAAGATCCCGATGATCTTCTCTTCCAGCGTGCCCTGAAACATGTGCATTCTTAAATATTCTTGCTCCTTTTGATTTGAGCCTTTCTTCCATTATATAGCGGTTTGCTATGTTCATTGGATTCGGAATCACAGGTGCTGAGATTACAATGTTATCTTTTTTATCAATCGTAAATGGTGTCTTTAAACCTGCAATTTTAGATAAAAGGGCATCAGGCTCTCCTTGATGTCCTGTTACAACCAGAAGGTACTCGTCTCTGTTCTCCTCAGCCTTTGCCAATGCTCTGGCAACAGCCTTTGGACTTCCATATATACCTGCATCTTGTGGAAGATTTAAGATTCCTATTGCCTCTGCCATACTACAGTATCTTTCCATGGACCTTCCAAGAAGCATTACATTCCGATGAGTCTTCTCTGCTATGTTACATATTGCCTGGATCCTTTCTATATGGGATGAAAATGTGGTAACTATCATTCCTCCATTCTCATTTAAAGAATCAAGCATGATGTCCCTTAACATGATCCTTGCAATCTTTTCAGAATGGGTTTTCATCTCATCTTCCTCTCTCACCCTGGTAGTCTCAACTATTAAAACAAGGATGCCTTTTCTACCTAACTCCTTTAATCTTCCATAGTCTGGAGGAGATGAGATCATTTGATAATCGTCTAATTTAAAATCGTTTGCATAAATGATTATGCCATCTGGAGTATGCAAAGCTGCAATAGTACTTTGTGGTATGCTGTGGGTTATGTTGATAAATTCAAGGGTTATATCTGGGGATATCTGGCATTTCTCACCAGGATTCAATACATGAAGGGGATTTTTAACCTCAAATTTTCTTTCTGTTTTGATACTCTTTTCTATAAGCTTTAGGGTGTAAGGAGTTGCAATAATAGGAGCTTCGTACCTGTGAGAAAGCTTTGCAACTGCTCCTATGTGATCTAGGTGACCGTGAGTAAACACAATAGCTCTTACCTTCCCATCTACTTCCTTCATTAGAGTATCATCTGGAATGACACCTCGTTCAATCAAATCAAGACTGTGCATCCTTGCTATATCTGTATCCTCATGAATAAAAACTCTGTCAAGATGAATCCCCATATCAAATATGACGATATCATCTCCTACCTTAACTGCTGACATGTTTTTTCCAACTTCTTCGTATCCACCGATTGCTATCACTTCAACGCCCATTCTTTGACCTCCTTGCATATTTTTTAGTATCAAAGCCCCTTTCATTTAGCCATTCTCTTGTCTCTCCTTTGATTATAAGATCTCTTCTTTTAAGCTCTTCAACATTTTTTGCTCCAACAAGAAACATTGCAATCTTCAATGCCTCCATGTACTCTTCAATTTTTGCAATAACCGCCTTATATCCTATGTAAGCCTCCTTAAGAAGAGGCAAAGCAACTCCAACAGCGCTGGCACCTAATGCCAAGGCTTTTGCCATATCAAGGCCGCTTCTTATTCCACCAGAAGATATAACAGGAATACTTACAGATTCGCAAACTTCAACTGTACAAACAGCAGTTGGGATCCCCCAGTCCCGGTATAAATCTCCGAAATATCCTTTTTTTGCCCTATAAGACTCAACAGCTGCCCAACTTGTACCTCCAGCGCCTGCGATGTCTATTGCATCCACTCCTACTCTCTCAAGTGCAATAGCATCTTCTCTTGAAATACCAGCGCCTGTTTCTTTTACGATAAGGGGTACATCAAGCTCATCCGCAACCTTTCCAATTGATTCTAAGTATCCCGTTGCATCCACATCCCCTTCTGGTTGGATAGACTCCTGTAGAGGATTTAGATGAACAGCTAATGCATCTGCATCAATCATATCAGAAGCAGCTTTTGCATAATCTATCTGGGTAGCACCTATGTTGCCTATTATAAAAGCATTTGGAGCGTTTTTCCTTACAACGTTGTAAGTAGGAGTAAGATCAGGATTTTCCACGGCTGCACGCTGGCTTCCAACACCCATTCCAATGTTAAGCCTTTCTGCTGCTTTTGCAAGTTCCCTGTTTACTGAAAAAGATGCTGGATGGCCTCCGGTAATTGCTGATATTATTATAGGTGCGTCCACTTCCTTTTCAAATAACTCCGCTGAAATATCGATTTTTTCTTTGTTTATTTCAGGAAGAGCCCTATGAATGAACTCTATTTCCTCAAAACCTGCCTTTTTTGTCTTTGCTTCTACATCGCAGTGTAAACATAACAAAAGATGCTCTAACTTTCTATCAGAAATCATAATCATACATCCTTTTTTATTATAGTTCCCATTACCCTTTCGCCATCTAAGGCTTTTTTTATAAAATCTGCTTTATTCGCGTTTAATATCTCAGATTCAACTCCAATATCTGCAAGTTGCATAAGTTCCTCGAGTTTTCCTCCCATCCCTCCTGTAACATCTACTGTTGTGGCACCCTCTACAGATAAATCCGCAAAAGAAGTAACCACATCTATCAACTTAGCATCTTTATATTTTTTTGGATCCTTTGTGTATATACCATCAACATCAGAACCTAATATAACCCTTTTGGGCTTTAGATTTTCCCCAAGATATTTTATTATTCGATCTCCTGATAAAACAGCCATTTTCATATCAGAAAGATCCAGGACCACATCCCCGTGGGTAACTGGAACAAAACCCAGATCCAGATATCTCTTGATTAAATCCAAATTACCAGATTTGATTCTACCTTCCTCTGTTAAAATAAAAGAGGAAGGTTGTACAGAAACAGCTAAAACACCGTTTTTTATCAAATAATCGCAAACTATGCTGTTTAGATTTTTTACAGAATTCTGTGTGATGCTAAATCCAAGCTTTTGTCTGCTGAATTCTTCTTTGTTTTTTGGTCTGCTACCAATATTGTATTTTTTGGCAAATGGATGCCCAAAAGACCCTGCACCATGTACAATTATAAGTTTTTCATACGATGAGTTTGCTATTTCCTTTGCAATTCTATTTAAGTTCTCATAATTCACTGAAGGTTCTTCAGCTTCCTTTTTTGTTATTACACTTCCTCCCAGTTTTAAGATCATCAAAATAGGACACCTTTTTTTGAAATTTTTACTAAAATGGCATGATCTACAGCATCAAGAACAGCAAATACCTCACTGATTTTATCGGGGCAGTATGCTATGATACTCCCTCCACCGCCTGCTCCTGTTATTTTTGAACCTAAGGCTCCAGCGTCCCTTGCAAGATAGACCATATCAGAAAGATTTTTTGTGTTAACCCCTAAAGCATCTAAAAGCCCATGATTTATGTTCATAAGCTCCCCAATCATCCTTTTATCTTTTCGCAAGAGGGCTTTTTTTGCCTCATCTGTTATGATTCCAATAGATTCTATTAGTGGATCTACAACTTCAGGATAAGCTTCTTTCTTTTTTCTTACGGCTTCAACAAGTTCCCTTGTCGTGCCCCTCGCATCTGTGTATCCTATAACAAGTGGTATATCCCAATTTATATCTAAGGGTATGATACTTTCAGCGTCTTTTGACAGGTAAACTGCACCGCCATATGTACTTATAGTTGTATCAATAGGACTTGCTACACCTTGAACATTCAATTCAACCTCGTGAGCATATTTTGCTATTTGTTCTTTTGATAGATCCTTTTCATTGAATCTTAAAATACCTGCAATCGTTGCTACAGTGACTGCTGCAGAAGAACCAAGTCCTGCGCCAATGGGTATATCTATATCAACTACAACATCTATTCCCGAACCATCGTGTACCTTCTTTATCGATTCTACGATATAATTTAGGATACCAGTTTCTCCTTTTTTAGCAAATATCCTGCCATTAATTAAATTAAAATCACCTGATAACCTAAGATTTTTAACATGAACATTTATTTTATTATCATTCCGCTCCAAAATCTTCACGCGCGCTCTTTTATCCACTGCAATTGCAATTGCTGGTTTGCCGTATACTACAGCATGTTCTCCAAAAAGAATTGCTTTTCCAGGGGCAGATGCTACAACTTGCATAATATTCACCTTCAACAGCTAACAACCTTTACAAACTTGATCAAAAGGTAACAATCAGAATCGACTTTATGTCGTAAGTGCGAACTCTGAAAAACTTCGTTTTTCAATTTTTTGAATTTTCGCTCATAAATTGATTTCGGTTCAAATGATTGATCCAAAGAACTCTTAGGAAAAATTGCCGAGCATCCTTCAGCAAATTTGGAAACATGGTCTCCAAACTTCACAAAAATGTTTATCTCAACATTTCTTCAAGATTATTGATCAACTTACTCTAAAAGCTTGATAAATAAGCTCTGGTTGCTTACCAAAACACAACTGACGCATATCCAACAACAGAATAATAATCTCCGGTTATATCTCCACTTGTTGCATATTTTATAATCTTTCCATTACTGGCTCCAAGTTCCTTTGCAGCAACTATAGTCGATGCTACAGGACCATAACCACACATTGTAACATTAAGATCTGAAACCCTCCTCATCATAAGCTTCTCATCCATTGCCTCTATTGCATCTAAAACCTGCATGTCCTTTTGAAACGCAACATCTTGTGATTGGTAATGGGTAAAATCAGAGCTTGCAATTACAATGACATCTATTCCGAGTTCTTCTGCGGCCTTTGAAATTGAAATGCCAAGCTCATAAGCTGTATCAAGATCTTGCATCCACATACATATGGGAATTATCTTGAAATCTTTGCTGAAATACTGTAAGAATGGAACTTGTACCTCGCAGCTGTGTTCTTGAATATGGGCTTCTGGATTGGGATCTATGATGTCTGTAGTCGCTGTTAACTTTTCTGCAAATTCCCTATCTATTTCAACAGCTCCAAGAGGAGTTTGCCATTTTCCCTCAATCATGATTGAAACACCAGATCCCAGTCCTGTATGATTGGGACACAAAACCACGAAGGTTTCTGGAAAACCATCTTTTGCTATTTCATAGTATGAATGTGCAGCAACAGGTCCAGAATACATGTAACCTGCATGGGGAGCTACAACTCCTTTTATTTTTCTTTTATTTCCAACTTCATCTGGAAGCTTTCCAGGGCCTAATTTATGTTCAAAACACCATCTAATCCTCTCATTTAGAGAATCAGGATCGCTTTCATAAAAAGCTCCTGCAACCGCAGGCTTTCTTATCATAAAACCACCTGCTATCCAACCTTTAATAAAGGTTGATCAAAAGACAAGCTTCGGTCGCCTGCATTTTGTGAATTTCTTCTAAAAGTTTTTTTGGATCAACCCACCTAAAGGGTAGTCGAAATGGAATCAATTCCTCTCATATTTTCAGCTCAAATTCTGCTGGTGAGACCTCAAATTCTTCATCCTCACCTAAAACGCCCTTTTCTTTTAAGATCTGCCTTGCAAGTAACCAATAAACTAATGCGATAGCTTTTCTACCTTTGTTGTTTACTGGTAGGGCAATATCTACATTCCCAAGGAGATTTTCTGTATCGCACAACGCAACAACAGGTATCCCGATCTGTTTTGCTTCGACAATAGCCTGGGAATCTGATCTTGGGTCTGTGACTACAAGCACCTTTGGTTCTATGAATCCAGCGTAATTTGGGTTAGTTAATGTTCCTGGTATGAATCTTCCAGGGATAGTTTTTGCTCCAATAACTTCTCCAAATCTTCTAACAGGCGCTTGACCATATTGTCTTGTTGAAACAACCAATATATCATCTGGATCAAACTTTGCAAGGAACTTCCCAACTGCCATGATCCTATCGTTGGTTTTTCTTACATCCAAAACATACAAACCATCTGATCTTACCCTGTAGATGTAATGTTCCATGTCTCCAGTTTTCTGTTGAGTTCCAATGTGTAAACCAGCTGCTAAATACTTGTCCAATGGAATTAAAAGTTCTGACAACCTATCACCCCTTCAATCAATCTTCTTTTACTGTTATCGCCTCGTTAGGGCAAAGATCCATGCAAACTTCGCATAAATTACATTCTTCTGGATGTTGCACTACTATCTTGTCACCCTCTATCACAAGGATTTCCATAGGGCAGACATCTGCACATTCTCCACAATCTGCGCCTTCACATTTTTCATAATCAATGATTATTTTGGACATATCAATTTCTCCCTACTTTCGCCATTCTTGAATTTGGAATTTCTTCTTCAATTCTGATAAGTTCGTTAAGTTTTGCTATTCTCTCACCGCCTAAAACCCCTGTTTTTATCATAGGGCATGAAAACGCAACTGCTAAGTGAGCTATTGTCTCATCTGTTGTTTCACCAGAACGATGTGAAACAACCGGAATGTATTTGTTATCTTTCGCGAGTTTAACTGTTTTATAGGTGTCACTCAAAGTTCCTATCTGATTGGGTTTTATGATAATTGCATTTGCAGCTCCTATTTTTATCCCTTTGGCGAGTATATCTGCGTTTGTTACAAAGATATCATCACCACATATGATGCATCTATTTCCAACCTTTTTAGTAAGCTCTGCGAATCCTTCAAAGTCATTTTCGTGCAGAGGGTCTTCCACAAAGAAAAGATCGTAAGTTTTTATGAGATCTTCAATAAAATCTATCTGCTCGTGTGAACTTTTACTGATATTTTCTTTATCGTATATATATTCTTTCTTTGAATCATCCCAAAGTTCACTTGCTGCTATATCAAGTGATGGTTTTATTTCAATCCCCATCTCGTCACTTACCTCTTCACATGCTTTTGTTAGGATTTCCAGTGCATCGTAGTTTGATAGATTTGGTGCCCAACCACCCTCATCTCCCTTTCCGCCAGTAAATAAAGGGTCTTTGGCTTGTACGAAATCCCTGATCTTCTTGTGAACATTTGAATTTGCAAAAACAGCTTCAATGATATTTTGAGCACCAATAGGAATAGCTAAAAACTCTTGTATATCTGGCGCGTTTTTACCAGCATGTGCTCCTCCATTTATCATATTTCCAAGAGGATAAGGGAGTTCATTGCACATATTTCCACCCAGAAATCTATACAAAGGTATGTTGTATGATGATGCAGCAGCCTTTGCAGTAGCCATGGAAACTGCAACTATTGTATTACCTCCCAATGCTGATAAGTCTTCTGTACCGTCTATCTCTTCCAATAGCATATCTATATCATTTAAATCTTCTGCATCCATTCCAATAAGCTCAGATGAGATTATATCCTCAACTTCACCTATTATTTTATCAACACCTCCCTCTGGAAATGCAACAACCTCACGAGCCCCAGTACTTGCACCGCTTGGAGCTGCAGCCCTTCCAAAACCATTCCATGTTATAACATCTACTTCTATGGTGGGATTTCCTCTGCTATCCAAGATCTTTCTTACATGGACATCCTCAATAACACTATTCACATAAACACCTCTTTTTGAAAAAAGCATTATTTTTTAATATCAAGAGGAATTACGCTCTTTTTGAACTCCAAAGTTGCAATGTCTATTGGATCAAAAGATTCTGGCACATCAACCAATGGTTTTGCTCCCATTGACAACTGAAGAGCCCTTGCACCAATTATCCTTGCCTTTTCAAATCTTGTAAGTTTTTTTGGCATATTACTCCTCCTAAAATCAACCTTTATTAAAGTTGTTTTGATCAACCTTTTTCTAAAAGGTTGTCAGATGGGGCTGCCGAGATTTGAACTCGGGTCTCCAGCGTTCCAGTGTAACCATCCCCGGGCTGGGAGGATGGACCAAGCTACCCTACAGCCCCTTACCAAATCTCAACATGGGATATCAACATCCTTCTACAACAGTATCTTGTAACCCCAAGATCGTCAAGAACTTCTTTTGGGTTTTGTCCATCCTTTACTCTCTCTTCATATTCCTCAAAGTAGGCTGATATTACCTTACCACAACTTAAACATCTTATGGGAATCATATCATCATCTGTAACTTTTCTGCCTTCTTGCTCTTGCTCCTCTTCCACCATATTTTTTTGGTTCTGATCTTCGAGGGTCTCCCACAAGCATTGTTCTATCGTATTGGATAAACTTCTCCTTCAATTCCATATCTGCTGTCCACTGGATAAGCCCTCTTGCTATAACCATACGAGCTGCATCTGCTTGTCCCATAACTCCCCCGCCTTTGACTTTAACATCTATATCAATATCATTTGTAAGATCACCAGCAAGCACAATAGGTTCTGTTATCTTAAGTCTTGCAAGTTCTGGATCATAAAGCTCTATTGGACGTTTATTTATCCTAACTCTTCCTTTTCCTTTTTTGAATATTCCTCTTGCAATTGCAGTTTTTCTTTTGCCACTTGTATGAATTACCTTTTTCATAATTATACCTCATACTTCGATCCGAGAAACTTTGAAATTTCTCCAAGTTTAATACCTCTCATAAGACCTCTTGCATCAGCTTCGGGTACTTTAAGGATCTTGTCTTCATCAAGATCCTGTGGTATCCCTATAAAGACCTTAAGCCTTCTAAACGCTTCTCTACCCTTTGTTTTTTTGTAAGGTAACATGCCCCTTACGGTCCTTCTGAAGATATCATCAGGCCTTTTTGGATACTTAGGTCCCATCCTTCTTGGATTTGAAATACTGGTTCTGTCAATTCTTTGTTTATATTTTTTAAATGTCCACTCCCTTGAACCTGATACTACAATCTTCTCAGCATTAACAATCACTATGTCCTCTCCTTCAAGAAGTTTTTTGCTTACAATACTCGCAAGCCTACCTAAAATTTGATTTTCTCCATTTATGATCATGCAACTACCTCCAGTTTTAAAGAATATTAAAATTAATTGTTCTGCTGTTTACTCAATTATCCTTATTTTGCTTCCCTTTGGATTTCTCTCAAGAAGCTCATAAATATTTAAACATTCTCCACCAACAGTTTCTATTTTCTCTTCTGCATTCTTTGAGAAGCTTAATGCAGCAACATAAACCTTATGACCTAAATTACCGCTTCCCAAGACCTTACCTGGAACCAGAACCATCTCATCGTCATTAGAATGTCTATTTATCTTTGAGATATTAACTTGTGCTTTTCTTCTTGTTGGTCTCTCAAGCCTTTTTGCAACATCTTTCCATATAGGGGCGTTCTCTTTGTATGATTTCTCTTTAAGATGATTTATGAGTTGAATAAGATTTGGATTGGTCTTTGTAAGTTTTGCCATTTAACTTCCTCCTTTACAAAAAGTTATAATTTTTTCAGATTTTTTTGATAAAACATCGCAGGCTCTCATTAAAACACCTTCTGGAGGCAATGATCCATCTGTCTCAATCTTAAATATGAACTTGCCTTCTTGGGTTCCAACGTCAATTGCTCCAACTTCACAGACCTTCATGCAGGTCTTACACATACGACACTCCTCAAGATCTACGACCGTCATCTTACTTTTAGCTTCATCTAATTTTAATATACCTCTTGGACACTCCTCCTCACATTTTCTGCAAGCTTCACAAGTCTCATCAATTGTAATGAGGGGATAATATTTATAGGCACATGCTGTTGTAGGTTGCCATTTCGCATGCTCTAATCCTACTCCAAGCTGTGCAATTGCCTCAAGTTCAATCTCTTGATTTTCTTCTAACTTTACAAGCGGTATGTTTTCATGCACAGGTTTTATCTGGGGATCTGTTGGATTTAAATCCTTTGAGTAGATAACCTTTGGACCTTTCTCTCTTATAACAAATGATACGCTGCATTTTGGACAATGATCCTCACAATCACATTCATCAGGAAATACAAATGATTCCAAATTGGTTGTCAATGGAAGTAATCCTAATCTATGGGCTAAAACCTCATCGAACAAATTTGAATCATTTTTGTATATTTCAACCCTTTCAATTGCCATCGTAGGAACTTCCATAATACAGGTCCTTCTTATGGCATTAACAAATGATACATCCTCATCTTGGATTGTAAATATCAGCTCTTCTTTGTTCTTTTTTATTATATCCGTTTTCATTAGACTCTTCTCCCCCTCTTACCTCCTGATCTCTTTGTACCATCGTGTGGGATTGGAGTAACATCTTCAATTTTCCCTATTTTGATACCTGCTCTTGCAAGAGCTCTTATTGCTGCTTGTGCACCAGGTCCTGGAGTTCTTGGCCCATTTCCACCAGGTGCCCTTACTTTTATATGTACTCCAACTATTCCCTTCTCCTTTATATCCTCTGCTGCTCTTGTAGCTGCTTCCATAGCTGCAAATGGGGATGATTCTTCCCTATCAGCCCTTACAACCCTTCCACCAGACCACTTTGTGATGGTTTCCGCCCCTGTTATGTCTGTTATGGTTATTATGGTGTTGTTGAAAGATGAATAAATGTTAGCTATGCCCCATTTTTCCTTTTCTGCCATTTTATCACCTTCTATTCCTTAATCTTTCCCTCAGTTTCCTCTTTTTGATACTTCCTCATAGGAGAAGATGGGTAAAATCCTACAAGATCCTCCTCATCCTTTTTGACAAGGTAACTCGGTGCATCGATCTTCCTCCCATCAAGAGCAATGTGACCATGAACAACAAAAAGTCGTGCTTGTTTTGGGGTTTTAGCAAGTCCCCTCTCATGTACTATGGTCTGTAATCTTCTTTTTAAAACATCTTCAACATTAAGATTCAGGACATCTTCAAGGTGTGCATCCTCCCCAAAAATACCAATTCTTACAAGATGATCCAGAAGTTGTAGTCTTTCTTTGGTTGTCTGTTCGCTTGGTGTCCCTAAAAGATATCTTGCTTGCCTTCTGTACCTTTTCACCATAGTTTCAGCTTTCCACAGTTCCCTTTTATTCTTCAAACCATATTTTTTCACGAGTTCATTTTCTTCTTTTATTCTGGTTGCGTTCCATGGATGCGGCGGTGTATCATATTTTTTTCTTGCTTTTTTTGGATGTCCCATGTTATTGTCTCCTTCTTCTTTTAACTCCTACGGATTGTCCTTTCCTAAAAGTTGATCTTGTTCTTTGACCCCTAACCGGGAGTCCAAGTTCATGTCTCCTTCCTTTATAACTTCTTATTTTCTTCATTCTGTTTATATCATCTCTCAAACACATTAGAAGATCAGATTCGATCAGATGGGATGTTTTGCCAGTTCTATAATCGTTTCGTCTGTTTAACATCCAAGCTGGGATACCAAGACTTTTTGGATCCTTTACAGCTTCTTCAACCTTTGAAAGTTCATCGTCAGATAGATATCCAATTTTTTTGTTTAAATCATAACCCATCGTGAGGGTTATGGCTCTTGATAATCCTTCTCCTATGCCTTTTATACTTTTTATGGCATTTTTGATCGTTTTATTACCATCTATGTCTTTTCTGGCAATACGAACCATGTATTTGAATTCTTCTTCCATGTTTTAACCTCCGATTAGATTGAATTGTTATATTCCATGTGATCCCATAACATTAATCACTCTCTCAAGAATCCTGCCAAGAGCAAGCTTGGACTGGGATTCGAATCTAACCTTTTAGGAAGGTTGATCAAAAAGGCGACCTTCAGTCACCTAAATTTTGATGAAACTTTTTTTAAAAGTTTCTTTGGGTCAATCCTTTCAAAAAGGCTTGAGCGCCGGGACTGGGATTTGAACCCAGGAGGAGCAAAGCTCCACAGGATCTCCAATCCTGCGCCTTACCTGGCTAGGCTATCCCGGCATCCTTGATAGATAGACCCTATATCCTCCCTTTTTTGTAAGTTCATAAACATTTCCAAAAGTTTCGTTGATCTTCCCTGAGATGCGTTTTGCACCTTGTTTTGTTCTTATAACAATTTGAAGTGTCCCACCAGGATTTAAATGCTCTTTAGCGCCTTCTATGATTTTAAATAGGGTCTCCATCCCAGCCCTTACAGGAGGATTTGTTAGGATGCAATCGAATTTTTCAGGTGCTGTCTCGTATAAAGATCCCTTGCGAACCTCTGCATTGTGAATCTTGTTGCGCTTTATGTTTTTTTTTGCAAGCCATATAGCTCTTTCGTTTACATCAGTCAGGACAACATGACCATGTGGTGCCAATGCTGCTGCTGTAATCCCAATTGGACCATAACCGCAGCCAAGATCAAGTGCTCGCTTCCCGTCTGCTATTTTCATGTTCTCAATAAGCAAAAGAGATCCTTTGTCAATTTTTTTTGGTGAAAATACACCTGATGCTGTTATAAATTCAAAATTTTTTTCTCTAAGTCGACACCGCAATATGCCAAGTTTCAACCTTGAGGTTGGTTTTTCTGAGAAGTAATGCATCACTTCCACATCCTTGGATATGTTCCTGGTTCCATAAAAACTTTTTTTATGTTTATTACTATACCTTTTTTTGCTGTGTAGATCCTCTGCGATGTTTTGAGACTCTCGCCAACTGCAACAAGTTCACCTTTAAGTGTTTCAATTGCAAGAATGTCTCCTTCCCTTATACCCTCATCCAAAGCTAATATTCCTCCTACAGCAAGATTCGCACCATGACAGATGGCATCTACAGTTGAATCCCTTATTACAATCTTAGAGAGATGTTCGACCGACTTTTCCATGGGTAATATACTCTTTCTGAGGTATGATTCATTCCCTTCTTCCTTCCAAAAATGATAAGCATCTGTTAAATCATGGAGTGTTGTAAGGGTTTCGTCTTCGCAAAAAGGTCCTACCTTCGTTCTTCTAAGTTCTGCCATGTGTGCGCCACAACCAAGTGCTTCACCTATATCATGGCAGTATTTTCTTATATAGGTTCCAGCTTCGCATCCTATCCTGAAGAGAACATCTTGTCCTTCTATCTCGAGGATCTTAGCATAATAGATTCTTCGAACCCTCAACTTTCGTTTTACAGCAGCTTTTAGTGGTGGTGTTTGAAATATCTTCCCCTGAAACTCCCTAAATACCTCATGTATCTTGGAGTCATCAATTTTTCTGTGTAGTCTCATAAGACATACATATTCTTTCTCAGCACCAAGCAGCAATTGAATAACTCTTGTAGCCTTTTCTATTCCAATTGGCAAAACTCCAGTAACTTTTGGATCAAGGGTGCCTCCGTGACCCGTCTTCTTCACATGGAGGATCCCCTTAACCCATGAGTCAATCTCATGGGAAGTTGGACCTGAAGGTTTATCTAAGTTTATAACACCTTTTTCTATGTATTCTGTAATTGGTCTTTCCTCTGGCGAACATCCATAACTTGAATCTGTTGTATCTTCAGCCCTTATAAGAAAATTTACCACCCCTACAACCTTTAATAAAGGTTGATCAAAAAGCGACCTTCAGTCACCTGCGTCTGATGAAAGTTTTCTTAAAAGTTTCTTTGAGAACCCATATCTTATGGGTTCAAAATCATAAATTTTCAAGCGATTGCAGCTCTTTTTTTATTTCCTCAGGATCTTCAGTTTTTACCTCTATTAGCTGATCAAGGGGTTCAAGATGCTTTATGTTGCATCTTCTGTTTTTTACTGAGGTTCCAATAACTTCAACAAATTTATCGTTGATAATATCAACTATAACACATTTTTTGCCTGCTTCTCTTCCTGCAGTCTTAATACATATTCTCCCTACTTCTATTGCTGGCATAAAATCACCTCCGCTGTTTTTAATATAATATCAGCGACTTTTTCAGCATTAAAATGATAAGTGTTTATGATCACATCATAAATTTCCATGTTTCTAATATCAATATCATGGATCCCAAGATATCTTTTTGCTTCACTCTTTTCCCTTTCTTTGATTTCTTTTTTTACAATATGAAATGGTTTATCTTCTCTTTTGCTTATTCTTTTTGCCCGTACATTTAAAGGTGCCATAAGCCATATTTTAAGTTCAGCGTCCACAAAATAAGCTGATAATCTCCCTTCAATGATTATATTTTTTCTTTTTTTTGCTATTTTAGACTGTTTTCTGTCAATTTCAGAATCAATTTCAGGATTCTCCTCAGCAAATTTACCAAATGTTAGGATATCCATACCCATCTCTGATGCCATTTTGCGAAATATATCACCTGCTGAAATACGAGGCATTCCCATTTTCTCTGAAAGAATCTCTGAAACTGTTGTTGTGCCGCTACCTGCCAATCCACCAATGGTTATGATCATAACCTTGCCTCTCTTTTGAACACTTTACGGGTACATTCTGAACAGAGATATCCTCCATAAGGTCTATTTGGTCTTTTTTTTGATTTTGAAAGTTTTCTGATCTGGTATGGTCTTCCTCTTGGAACAGAATGAAGCGGTTTTTTACACACAGCACATACGTGTTTTTTTGGCTTTTTCTTTTTGTAGTGTAAAACCGTCTTTCCTCCTGGGGTCCTCCTAAAGGTCCTTTTGTATGATCTGGATCTGTATCTTAACTCAGGCATGTGCATTCCTCCTATAACCTTTAAAAAATTGATCAAAACGGTCTTTGTGAATTTTTCCTAAAAGTTCTTTGGATCAATCCATAATTTTCAATGTCACGAAACCAAAGGTTTTGTACGACTTTTAAAAAATTTTTTACTTAAACGCATATCTTGTGGATTGACGCCTACATTCCTCCTTTAATTCCCATATATTTTCTGAAGATTATGGACATAGCAAATGAGCAAAGTATGTACCATCCCAACCACCCAATGGTATTTTCAGGAAGCCCTCCACCATAAAACCAATGCCAAAGATCCACCAAAAGGATGGTGTGGATAAAATTTGGCAATTTTGCCACGACGGCGTTTTGATAGTAATGAGCCAACCATGCGAATATTATGATGATTGGAATAAATGTTACTATCATTGGTTTAAATGACATGGTCATCATTTCTTTCTGAAGGCTCATAAATTCCATTTGTTTTTTTTGAAGTTTTTCTAAATCCTTTGGATCACCTTTTTTCCTGGCTTTCATCATCTCTTGTTGAAAATCTTGTATTTCCTTTTTTAAATATTCAAGTCTCTCTTGATTTACAAGGAGTTTGTAAGCTAGAGTGCTTATAAAGGATACGATACATGCTATCACAAATATTGCATATATTGGCTTTAATACAACAATTGGAGCAAATATCACATCCAATGTTCCGTAAAATATTTCAAATACCATTTTTACATCCTCAATCTTTTAGAGATACAAGTGTGTTTATCATCTCACCAACAGCGTCATCAATTTTACCGTCATGATTCTCAATGATCTTTACTGTAGCACCTACAAGTGCAGCATATGCCATTGCAATTGCACGGTTTAGTTGCTGATGGAGTCTTATGTCTTTTATTCTCTCTGTATCCCTTATTCTCGTTTTATCCTCTATCCTCCGAAATAGGATCTCATCGTCATCTGCTTCAATCAAAATGAAAGTGTCTGGTTTAAGTTCATCTAACACCCATTTTGGAAGCCCTGGTAGAAAACCTGCAGATGTTTTTATGGTACAATGGGTATCAACAACTATGTTGTTTTTCTGTGCCATCTCTCTTATACTTTTTGCAGCAGCTTTTTGGATCTCTTTTTGTGTGTTGGGAGGCAATTTTCTTATGGAATCTCTATCATCCGTAAGATCTCTATCTTGGGCTACTTTTAACATGATGTCTCCATAGTTTACATGGATATAATCAAGCTGCTTTAGGGCATGTTTTAACACAGTAGTACTTCCTGCTCCTGGAATTCCTGCAACAACAACAACTTTCATTGTCTCACACCTAAAAACTTTCTGAAGCAACCTTTAAGAAAGGTTGATCAAAAAGGCGACCTGCGATCGCCTGCCTTTTGTGAACCTTTATTAAAAGTTCTTTACGTCAACGCTTTTTTAAAGGGTTGAATGGTTGATCAAAACTTTGCCTTATTCACCTAAAAACTTCCTGAGCATTGGATGCATATCCATTAATTGTTCTTGAGCTATCTCCTCATATAATCTATATACAATACCCACCGTCAAAAGAACCCCAGTTCCTCCGCCTAATGCACCTGTAAGATCAGCAGAAAATGCTAAAAGCCCTACAAATGCACCACCAAGGATAGTTATTATTGGTATGTATCTTTTTAGGACCTTCTCAAATAGTCTCCTATCACTTCTAAATCCTGGAATTTGCATTCCCATCTGTTGTAGCTGTCTTGCAACTTCCCTTGGTCCAATTCCGCTTAATTCTACCCAAAGCCATGCAAATAGCACGCAGGCTGCAATGAACACAATGGCATAAAATAAAACTTTTAGGGGATCTGTAAATAATGTATCTAATCCATAAGGTGGTGTAAGGAGGTATGCAAGTCCATTTATTGCCTTACCTTGGGAGTACGTTCCAAGGATCGGAAATCCAATTTTCTGAAACATGGTACCGAACAACTGCACATTCATAAGAAGCGCACTTGTTAGGATAACTGGCATGTTACTTGCGTATATGAATCTCAGGGGATATCTTCCCCTTGCTCCTCTTATGCCTCCGTAAGAGAGAGGTATCTCAACACGCATACTTTCTGCATAGACCACCACCAAAAAAACGATGATGGTGGCAATTACTGGGATTAAGTAGTCAAAGGATGGTTGTCCAATTGTCAGGGAATATATGAATGCAGGTATTCTCCCAGCAGGCATCCCAGGTTGTGTTGGTGATGAAAATGGGTTAAATGATCCGACTATCATCTCCTGTGCCACTCCGGCAGCTATGAAAAGTCCCACACCACTTCCAAATCCCCATTTTGAGACAACCTCATCGAGATAAATTATGAGAATTCCACCGATTGTCAATTGAAGTATAAGTGGAATGAGAAGACCAGCTGCTTCAGGGGCTAAAGAACCTGTTAAAACTAAAACAGAAGCTTCGAAGATGGTAAATAATATGGTAAGGAGTTTTTGGGTTCCTTGAAAAATTGCCTTGTCCTCGTGCTTTGTGAGATCTAAATGTATGATCTTTCCTCCGACTAAAAGCTGAAGTATGATTGATGCTGAGACTATGGGTCCTATCCCTAATGTGAGGATGGAACCAAAACTACCGGCTACCACTGCTCTTAAATATGAAAACTGATCGAATGCATAAGGGCTTAACCCATAAAGAGGAATCTGGGTTAAAAAATAATATAAAACAAGGATTATACCAGTCCATTTAAGTTTCTCTTTGAATGGCACCCTATATTTTGGTACCACAACCTCAGGAAGTATGGAAAAAATCGGTTGTAATTTGCTAATCAATGAAATTCACTCCTCCCTAAAGAATTATTACCTCTCCTCCAACCTCTTGAATCTTTTTTGTTGCTAAATTTGAAAATTGAGGGGCTTTTATAATCAAAGGCTTTGTGATCTTACCGCTTCCTAAGACCTTATTGTAACCGAGATCTGTAACATCTATTATAATTTTATCATTTTCTTTTTGAGCTAAACCCCGTTTTAGTAATTCTTCTGATTTTTCATCCAAATAACTTAAATTTACAGGGTTGATTTTGATGATGGTTTTCTGTGGTCTCTTAAAACCATACTTTCCAAAATGATCTGGTTTGTATTTTACAATCCATGTCCATTTATGCTTGTGACTTCCAGCCAATCCTCTTCCACCTCTATGACCGGCTCCTCGCCTTTTTTTTGTACAGCCACCACCTACTGTCCTTGAACCCCGCATTTTTGTTATCTTTCGTTTTCTTCTTATCATCGTGATTCCTCCACAACAACCCTTTAAAAAAGCGTTGATGCAAAGAAACTTTTTAGAAGTTTCGTCAAATACAGGCAACCGAAATTGCCTTTTTGATCAACCTTTCTTAAAGGTTGAATTATATCATCCTTTTTATAAGAGCATTTATCTTATTCCCTCTATATCCTAAGCTTCCACCCTCTTGGTATGTTTTTTTAGTATCCTCATAACCCTTCCTTGGAGGATGGAGTCTAAAAACAGGTTTTATTTTAGCATCTTCTAAAGTTACGTTCAAATCTAATAGGGCTTTTGAAAACTCCTCTATTGAAGAATAATCTGTATTTTTATTTATGTAATCATCTGTAACTTTTTTGCCACCCATCAATCTTCCCCTTTTTCTTATAAGTTGAGTTAGGGTATCCTGATCGATCTCTCCCCATGTTATGTAATCCTTTGCTTTTTGAAGCATTCCATTATAACTTGGATTTTCCTCAAGTAAGGCAGCGTGATTTGCTCTTGTGAGTCTTAACATCAACAATGTATCTTTTATGTCCTTTTTTATACCGACTCTGCCTCTTACTCTTATTGCTGCAATCATGTTATCACCAGTTATACAGAAACCCCAAGACTTTTGAGATTTTGCTTGCTTGCCTTGACTCTACTTAGTTTTTTTAAGGCATCAAAAGTAGCCCTCGCGAAATTTATGGTTGTTTGGGTCTGACCGATTGTCTGAGACCATACGTCATCTATACCTGCAAGTCTTAAAATGTTTTTTCCAACATCCCCTATTGCAAGTCCGATTCCACCTGGTGCTGGGATTAGAGTCACTCTCACACTGCCACTTTTTCCTGTTACTTTGAAAGGTACTGTGTGCTGTCTTCCACACACACAGCCCCAATCACCACAACCTCTTCTTACCTTAATTATATTGAATTTGGCATCATCAACTGCTTTTCTTATTGCAGGACCTACTTCCTTTGCCTTACCTTGTCCAAGTCCCACATAACCATCTTTATTTCCAACCACGACTATAGCTCTGAAGTTGACCTTTCTACCAGATTTGTGCATCCTCTGGACGAGACTTACATCTATTACCTCCTCCTCTAGATCAGGAATTAAGGTATTTATTATTTCAAGTTCCATTATAGGAAGACCTTTCGCAAAGATTTCGTCTATATCTGTTATAGCACCTTCCTTTACCATCTGCCCAAGGTTTGTCTTTGGTTCCCACTCATCCATATTAAAATTCATGATGATACCTCAATTTCACTTATACTCTTTTTAATCTTCTCAAAATGATCTGGGAGATCCACCGGTGGAAGTCCTCTCTTAAAATACTGTGAAAACTTTTCCAAGCCTTCGTCATCTAAGGATTTTGCATATGCAGCTATGTGTTCTCCTTTTATTCTTTCATCATCTGGCAAAATCAGATCATCATGTGGAATATGCAGTCCTGCGTCTACTGCTCCTTTGAGCACTGCAAACACCCTTGCACCCTTTTTAGATGATCTTAAGCCAATATCTAAGACAGCTTCATTTATTTTCTTTAAAGCTTTTTTTCCGCATAAAAATCCTACAAGATATGCTGCAGATGTGTTCTTAGAACTTCCAAGCCATCCTATCTTTCTAAGTTCGTTAGAATGCGCTGAAACTAAAGTTTTGTCCCCATAAGGAGTAAAATTTACTATTTGAGCTATTATTTGATTGTTCGTAATTCGCACAACCATTCTAGGCTTTCCTGATTCAACGAGTCTTAATCTTGCCCTGTAATCCGTTTTTCCTTCTCTTCTCCTTCTAAATGCCACTTTGTATCTTGATCCGTGTGCCAACTGTATCCCTCCTCTATCTGAGCAAATCATGATCCCTTGCATAGGTTTTCATATATGATTTGCTTCTGAAGGCGCCTCCTTTTGCCATTTTGTAAAGTTTTCTGTAGGTTGTCCTGTTGATCTGTCTTTTGTTTCTCATGTCCTTTAGGTCCCTTCTTAAAGCCCTTATGGTAGTCATCCATGCTTTCTTTTTTGGATTTCTAGCTCCTTTTGCTCCTTTTGTACTACCCTGACCTTTTCTTCTTCCTTTCTTCTTCTGCTTTGCTATTTTTTTTGATCTATAACTGCTTATGCCTTTTTGTGGTTTCGACATTATGGTTTTATTGTCTATAAGTTTTTTTATACTCTCGCGGGTCATGGCCCTTGATACTTCCTCTGCGTTTTCAGGATCTATCCATACTCTATTAATCCCAACCTTCATTATTTGCGCAGCCAATCTCTTCTGAGTAGTAAGATTCATAAAAAACCTCCGTTTATCAAATAATTTTTAAAAAAACCGTATGAACTCTTCGTTTCCAATATCAATCTATAAAAGGGAATGCCTTATGGATTTACCTGTTTAGAATTTTTATTCCCAACTCACTTGCTCTTTTGATCATAAGTTCCTTTTTTCTTTTTCCTACTGTGGAACTGATCCTACCTGCTTGAGTACTTGGATCTAATCTTTCAAGTTCGCTGATATTACAAATGAGTATATCCTCATATCCTGAAGGATGAAGTCCTTTTCCCTCCTTTGGGGATCCGTAACCAACATTTGGCATTTTAGGTTTTCCCTTTTCACGTCTTCTCATCTTGCTTGTTCTTCCTTTGGGCTTTCTCCATTTATTGCCAAGTTTTTTGTACCTGAACCATTCTTGTCTTCTGAACTTCGGCTTTTTCATTGGATCACCACTACATAATCATTCTCTACTTACAAGGTATATTCCATCCTGAAATACCCTTGGATCTCTTCCCTTTATTTTAGTAGCCTGTTCTATGTTCGCCATAGTCTGTCCTACTTCTTCTTTGTTGATACCAGTGATATATACTTCATCGCCCTTGACTTGAACTTTAGCATTCCCTACAATCTTTGCTGTCCTTGGGTATCTCTCACCAAGGAAATTTTCTATTAGAACCTTATTCTTGGTAGTTTTTACATTCATAGGGAAATGAGCATAAACTATTTTCATTTTGTAAGTAAAACCATCTGTAACTCCCTTTATCATGTTATTTATATGGGATTTTATGGTTCCGAGCATGGCTTTATCCTTCTTTTTTGGGAAGTGAGTCTCTAATATGATTTTTTTGTCTTCTTTTTTCATAATAATGTTTGAGTGGTCAAATTTCCTTGATAGCTGCCCTTTTGGTCCCTTTACAGTCACCTGATGATTGATGGTAACATCTACATCCTCTGGAATATTAATTTCTTCCCTAAGAACTACTGCCTGAGCCATTGTATCACCTTAATAGACATATGCAAGGAGTCTTCCGCCAATCCCTTTATCCTTTGCCTCCTTGTGGGTAATTATACCCTGTGGAGTTGTAACTATCATAATTCCAAAATTTTTAGCTGGTAAGTATCTTTTTTCAAACTTCTCGAACTTGTCTTTTTTAACAGCGTGTCTTGGTTTTATGACACCACAATTGTTCACATTTCCTTCAAGTTCAACGAGAAACTTTCCAGCCTTTCCATCGTCAATAAACTCAAATTCACCAATATATCCTTCCTTCTGCATGGTTCTTAGAACATGTCCTATCAACTTGGATGCTGGTGCAATTGTGCACTTTTTGTTTCCCTGCCTTTCATTGTTTCTTATGTTTGTAAGAGCATTTGCAAGAGGATCCATAAGAGTCATAGTAACACCTCAGTTATATTTTTTAAATCCCATTTTTGGTGCAAGTTCTCTGAAGCATTGCCTGCATAACATAAGTCCATATCTTCTAACCAATGCTGAGTGATCACCGCACCTTTTACATTTTCTTGATGCCTTTCCGTATTTTCTTGGCATATCCATCACCCTAACTGGTCTCAACTTGGAATTTTTTTTCCATAAATTCCATGGTCTCTTCTTTTTTAATTTTGTGCTTGCTTGGAATTTTCTTTCTCTGGATCTTTCTTCTTTTTATTCTATAGCCTGCTTTTTCGAAAGTTATCGAAACATCCATCCCAAATATGCCAATATCCGGATCATATCGCATGCCTGGGATATCTATGTGTTCTTCTATCCCAAATGAAACGTTACCTTGTTCATCGAATTGACTTTTTTTTAGTTTACCTCCAACACCATCCAATGTCATTTTAATAATATCAAAAGCCTTTTTACCTCTTAAAGTGACCTTACATCCAATGGGCTGCCCCCTTCTTATTCCAAACTCAGGATTTGTGACCTTAGAGTAAGTACGTACAGGTTTTTGACCTGTGATTTTTTTTAGGAGCTTTTCAGCTCTTATAAGCCTTTCTCCACCTTCTCCTACACCTATGTTAATGGTTGCTTTCGCTATTCTCACCTCTTCCATTGGGTTCATTTACTTACCTCCTGGAAGTGAGATCACTGGTTTCTCTTTGCCTATCACAAAAACATAATCCTTCAACGTCAGGAAGGTTTTTTTATTATCGGTTTCAATTAACACAGTGTTTGGCATGGATGATTTTGTTACATTTATCTTTTTTATTTTACCTAACTCACCTATGTGTTTTCCACCAGTTATAAGACCAACGGTGCCGTTTTCAAATTTTATATGGTCTGATACTTCCTGTTGTGGAACTTTAAGGATAATAACGTCCCCGGTCTTAAATTTATCCTCGACAAGACAATTTCTTCCATCATGGAGGTTGAGCTGGGTTTTTCCACCTTTTATAGTAGTCTTGTTTTGGATTCTACAGAGTTTAAATTCCTTATTTTCTTTGACTATTGGATGAAGTATCAATCTTCCCTTTTCGTCTGGCAAAACTCTGTAAACTTCCTCAGACTTTGGAATTTCGATTACATCCATAAAACCAACGGGAAACTTATAATCTTTCCTCACGCGACCATCTACAATGATCTCGCCATTATTTATAATCCTTTTTGCTTCTCTTGCATTGTCAGCCACCTTGAGAATATCACGGATCACAACAAGCAAAGGTAAAGATTTTTCAATAGGATGTGGACCTGAACTTGGTTTTATTGTCCATTTATGTTCCTTTGGATGAATAGGCCAATGTTTAGGTGATTTAAAACGTTTAAGGTGCTTTCTTGATCCCATCTTTGCCATTTTATCCCTTCCTTTCTATTATTTTATTCCTTTTATCATCACTAAGATCCAGCTCCACTATCATAAGATTTGATGGATGAATAGGATAATAAACCTGATTTCCATCTGGTTTTTGTATTGTTACTCCGTCAATCATTACTTTGTAATTTTTAAGATCAACCTCTGTGACCTTCCCCTCATGACCCTTGAAATTGCCGCGCATCACTTTCACGGTGTCTATGGATCTTACGGGAAGAGATCTCCTTTCATATTTTTCTCTAAGCTCTTTACTCAGTGTAACACCCATTAATCTGTGACGTATGTGTAATGGTGCCTTGTGAATGAATTTCCTCTGTTTTCTTGGTTGTTTTGACATTATTATCACCTTTTTAAAATTAATCAACGAGCCATAAGATATGGATTGACCCAAAGAAACTTTTGCAAAGTTTATCAACAGACGATCGAAGATCGCCTTTTTGATCAACCTTTCTTAAAGGTTGTTAGATGATTATACTTGCAGCGCTCCCAACACTTGGCCATCGATCAGCTGCTTCTTTTGCAACAGGTCCTCTTATCTCAGAACCTTTTAATGTTCCTTCCGGACTTACTATAACCGCTGCATTATCTTCAAACTTGACCCTTAAACCATCTGACCTTCTATACTCTTTCTTTTGTCGTACAACTACTGCATTTAGTATTTCCTTTCTCATTTCGAGTGTTCCCTTTTTTACAGATACCATTATCATATCTCCAACACCTGCAGCCGCAAGTCTTCTTCTTACACCTTTGTATCCCTTAACAGATACTATTTCGACTTCCCTTGCACCTGTATTGTCAATACATTTGAGTCTGGCACCAATTGGTAGTGCTCTTGTGATCTTTGATGTAATTGCCCTCATTATTTCTCCCCTTTTACTTCCACAACAACGAAGTGCTTTGTTTTGCTTAGTGGTCTGCATTCTGCAATTTTTACCATATCGCCAATCTTGACATGGATACAATCTGGTTTGTGTGCAGCTATCTTTGATTTTCTCTTTTCGTATCTTTCATATTTTCGAATAAACTTATAAAAACTTCTCTCTACAGTAACTGTCCTTTCTGCTTTGTCACTTACAACAAGTCCCTCCAAAATTTGTCCCCTCACAGGAAGTCTACCATGAAAAGGACAGTTAGGATCATCACATTTTGATTTGGGTTCTGAAACATCAATACCAATCATAGTATCACCAAGATTTTCTGAATTTCTTTTTTATTCTATCTTCAGGACGAGCTACAATGGTTTTACCATCTATTTCAACTATTGTTCCGTCTTGCAACTTAAAATGGAAAGTTACAACATTTTTTGGGACTATTTTTTCGATTCCGTCATTTTGCTCGATCTTTAGGGTGTTTTTAGTCTCATCAACAACTCTTCCTTCTATTCCAATAAATCCCTTATGCGAGCTATCTACCACCTTAACAAAAAGTCCAATTAACTCGTGTCTGAATATGTTTTGTGGAGTGATCATCTTACTTCAATGGTGTCCGGAGAAAAACCCATAGTTATTAGAACCTTCTTGACCTTTCTTTTGTGATCCCCTTGAAGTTCTATTTGACCCTTCTTCGCTGTTCCTCCACAGGCACATTTTGCCTTGAGCTCCTTTGTAAGCTCTTTTATATCGATGTCGTCCTCGTCTATACCTTCTACAATTGTCATAAGTTTTCCAAATCTTCTTCGTACTGTGTAGACTTTAATCTTTTGAATTTCTCTGGCTATTTCCTCGCAGACACAAAGTTCCTTTGGAAGACCACATATTTCACAGATTTCCATCTATTTTATTTCTCCCCTTTGTTTTTCTTGTTTTTCGTTTATTATTGTAAGAACACGAGCAATCGTTCTTCTGAGTTCTCTGATCTTCCCTGGGTTTTCATGAGCCCCAGCAGCAGAACTTTTTGAGACGTTTTTTGTATATTCTGCCTTGAGTTCGTCTAATTTCTTTCGAATATCTTCTATTTCCATCTCCCGTATTTCTTTGCTCGTTAATATTACCATTTTAATTCATCCTTTTTATAGTTGATTATTCTGATTTTCTTGATTCCTTTTCGGCTTCTTTGGCTTCTTCTTTTTGTTTTTTACTTTTATCTTTGACATTCTCTTGTTCCTCAGACATTGTTTCGGTGGCATCTGTATCTGTATTTTCTACCACATTTTCTTTTGCCATTTTTTCGATGATTTTGCCAGATTCAGAAGCTTTTTCGGCTTCTAAAGTATCCATAAGTGTGTCAGCCTCTTGTTCTTCTTTTGGCGCTTCTTTAATCTCGACCTCATCAGGTAAGGTGACATCAGAAGGCATGATCTTGACACATACTCCTAAAACACCAGGTTTCAGTTGGACTGTTGCAAAACCTTTCTCTACAAATCTAGCAGAAGGTTCACCACAACGTTTTATATAACCGTCTGTAAACTTTGCAGAGGCGGATCTTGCTCCTCTTATTTTACCAGAGATGGTAACTTCAACTCCCTTCGCGCCAGCACCCATTATACTTCGAAGAGCCGTATAGGCAACCCTTCTAAAGTGCATACCTCGCTGCAGCATTGCTGCAATTTTATGAGCCATTATTTTTGGGTTAAGTTCAGGGATATCCACCTCTTTAACCTCTACTTGAGGATTTTCAAGCCCATAATTTGTCTTTAGTTTTTGAGTTATGTTGCGGACTGTTTTTCCACCCCTACCAATAACCATACCCGGGCGTTCTGCATAAACTACGACCATCGTGCCTAAAGGAGTCCTTTGAATATCCATTCCACCATAACCAGCTCTTTCAAGCTCTTTTTCAAGGTATTCGTCAATCGTTGTTCTTTTAAGACCCTCTGTGACAAAATCTTTTTCAATCATTTAATCTTATGCCTCCTCTAGAACAATCTGAATATGGGTTGTTGGTGTGTTAAACGGACTCGCCCTTCCAAACGCCCTTGGTATCCATCCTCTCATAATAGTTCCTTTATGGCTTGATATATGCGCTATTTTGAGGTTTTCTGTATCAAGGCCTTTGTATTCAGCATTAGCCTCAGCATTCTCAAGTACGCTTAGTATTTGGATAGCAGCTTTTACAGGATATCTACCACTGGGCCATCTCTTAATCCCTCTTTTGTGGGCTATTTTTTTGTTGTATCGCTTAAATGGTACTGGTTCTTCCATGTGAATTATCTTATTCAGGTAATCTTTAGCATCTTCAAGTTGCATTCCTCTTATTTGCCTACATATCTCAACAGCGTGCTTTGGGGAAATCCTAAGGGATCTTCCAATTGCCTTTGCTGTTTTTATCTTATCATCATCCCCAAAAGCATATTTGATTTTTGCCATTGTAATTTCTCCTTATTTAAGAGGTATAAACATTGAAGACCTAGTTGCTCCCATCCCTGGATCTCCGTGCTCGACTTTTTTCCTGGTAAGTGCAAGTTCCCCAAAGTAACATCCAATCATTTCTGGCTTTATTTCCACTTCCACGAAATCTTTTCCATTGTAGATTCCAAATTTTAGCCCAACCATCTCAGGAAGAACTATCATGTCCCTACAATGGGTTTTAATGATTTGGGGTCCTTTGCCCTTTTTTTTCTTTCTTAATTTCCTTATTTTTTCTAATATCTTTTTCTGCCTCGGAAGAAATCCTCTCTTAAGAGATCTTCTCTGCCTTGAGGGAAAAAGTTTTATGACGTCATCCAAAGGCATCTGTTGTAATTTTTCCAATGTATAACCACGATACATGAACTCCTTTCTAGCCAATTAATCACCTCTCATCCAAATTTACGTCAACGCTTTTTCAAGAAACTTTTAATAAAAGTTTCATTTGCAAATTACATTTGCAATCATCGAAAAATTTTGATCAACCTTTAATAAAGGTTGTTGATCACCTCTTATCTTTTTCCTGTCCTCTTTGCGGCAATCGACCCAACTTTTCTTCCAGGTGGAGCATGTCTCGAAATTGTAGTTGGTCTTCCTGGATGTTGCCTGTTTCCACCACCATGCGGGTGATTTACCGCATTCATTGCCACTCCTCTTACACTTACACTCTTTTTACCCTTTGCTCTCAGGGCATGATATCTGTTTCCTGCTTTAAGGAATGGTTTTTCTTTTCTTCCCCCTCCTGCTACGACACCAACTGTTGCTCTACAAAGGGGATTAAATCCCTTTAATTCACCAGATGGTAACTCAATAACAGCTTTATCAACATCATGAGTGATCAAAGAAGCATAAGTTCCAGAAGCCCTCACGAATTTCCCACCGTCTCCAGGATTTTTCTCGATGTTATACAAAGGTGTACCTTCTGGGATTTCAGCGAGTGGCAGGGAATTTCCAGTTTTTATCGGAGCTGAAATACCACATTCTATATCATCACCTATTTTTATATTCTCTGGTGCTAATATAAATTTTTTTTCACCATTTTCAAATTTTACAAGTGCAACTGGGGCGCTTCTTCCAGGATCATGGATTATATCCACTACCTTCCCTTTCAAGCTACTTTCCTTTTCTATTTTATCGTATGACCTATATTCAATTTTTCCCCTAAAACGGTGGGATGCACTTTTATAAGTGGGAGTTCCTTTTCCTCTTCTTTGCGTTCTTAGACGTTTTCCCATTTATCTTCCTCCATGTATTCTAATTTTTTACGTCAGCGCCTTTCTAAAAGGTTGTTTAGAATATACCTATTTTTACTGCTATATCCTCAGCTTTATGCTCTGCTGCAAGTTTTATAAAAGCCATCTTTTTTCCCTTTGGATTAATTTGGGTGTTGACCTTTTCCACTTTCACAGCGAAAAGATCTTCGAAAGCCCTTTTTATCGAAGATCTATCGGCATTTCTTGATACTATAAATGTCAATTCATTATTCTGATCAATTAAATTCATACTTTTTTCTGTAACATGTGGCTTTAATATTATCGAGTAAGGATCCATCTTAACACACCGCTTATATCTATTTAAACAGATCATTTAACTTTTCGATTGCAGATCTTGTGTATATGGTAAATCTTCCCGCATGAGTTCCAGGGGCTAAAAGTTCAGCATTTAAGTTTTCTACAGTGACAACATCAACACCAGGGTGGTTTCTTGCCCCAAGGCTTATTCCTTTGTCTTCTCCAACAACTATGAGAGGTCCTTTTGGTGATTTGTATTTTCTACCTCTCATCTTACCCTTTCCAGCTCTTATCTTCCTCTTGGTTTTTGCTCTTACCACGTCGTCCATTATTCCAAGTTTTTTGAATATTTCTCTCGTATCTTTTGTTTTTTTGACTTTGCACAACTCATCATCAACCACAAATGGGATCTGAGGAATATTTTCAATTTTATGTCCTCTATTCTTCACTAAATTTTTATTTGCGGTTGCAGCAATGGCTGATCTTATTGCAAATCTTCGCTCTTTCTTGTTTATCTTTTCATGAATGATCTTTTGCGGTTTTGGTGGATGTGCCCTTCTACCACCTACAGCCTGAGGTGCAAAAGCGGCTTTTGATGCAGCAGGGTGTCTACTTCCCTTTATACGACGTACCATCGCTACACCACGTCCTGCACCAAAGGATTCAGCAGATGTCCTTTTTCCTGCAAGAGGGTTTGCTCCCCAAGGTTGAATTCTGGCTGTTTGTGAAGAGATCACTGCCCTTTTGATGAGATCAGGTCTAAATTCCTCATAAAAAATATCAGGAAGTTCGATCTCGCCTATGATATTGCCTTCCAGCGAGTAAACATTGACTTTTTTCATTTAAATTCCTCTCTCTAAGCGCCTTGTTTTGAAGCTGTGCTAATGTATGATATCTGTGGCGCACCTTCTTGTTTTTTTGGAGGTCTTATTGCTTTTCTCAATATTATAAGTCTTTTTGATGGACCTGGAACCGATCCTTTAAGTATTATGTAATCGTTTTTTACAAGACCATATTTTACAAATCCGCCTTTGGGATTTATATCCCTGGCTTCAGATGATTCTCCAATTTTTAAAATTCTCTTGTTGTACTCGGTTCTTTTGTGATATCCCATCTGACCAGCTTGTGGAACCGTCCACATAGTTCTTGAAGGTGTCCATGGACCTAAAGTACCTACATGTCTCCCTTTACTGCTTCTTGCGGCTTTTCCATACTGGATTCTAACGCCCCATCTTTTTACAGGCCCTTGAAATCCTTTTCCCTTGGTGACAGCTATAGCATCAACATATTCTCCTTCAGAGAAAACATCCTTTGCATCTATATTATTTCCAAGGATATCTATGGCATATTCAAGCTTTTCTTGAATGTTATTTCCACCAAGTCCCCATTCTGTTATCTCTGGTTTCTTTTTAGGAACACTTGCAAGTTTTGGTTGTGTGTGAACCAGAACTCTTATGTCTGCTATATCATCAAGATTTTCCTTCAATTTTTCCAATTTGGCATCTTTCTCATGTTTTTTAGGTAGTGTTATGGTTCTTGAGAGATCTTCGCCAAGATCATCTGCCAAGATATCCGTCATTACCTTTAGCCCACGTGTGGTTTTTCTATATGCTCTTATGCCCATTACAACAACAGGAGGGGCTTCCAATATTGTAACAGGAGTTGATATCTCCATTCCCTCTGTTGGTGAATTTTTTTTGGTATCGAGTATCATGACATGGGTCATTCCAACTTTGTAGCCAGCAAACCCGAGCAATCTCGGCTCATCCACAATAGACCAAGATTTTATTCTTGGAGTCTCCCGAGACGCTCTTTTTCTGGGACTAAATGCCAGTGAACCCTTTCTTGGGTGATGATGTCTAACCATTTAATTTACCTCCTCACATTCATAAATTTTTCAGTTTAAAAAAATGTTAAACACAGCTAAAGTTGCTAAAATTGCCTCTTCAGTTCTTACAGTTTCAGTCCCCTGTGATGGGATTGTATTTATCCCAACATCTATGATATCCTCCTTGTCTTGGAGAATATCGTATACGCCTGAATATGGACCGCCAAATAAAACAGCCAAATGTTCGGCATGCTTTATTTTGCTTTTTACTTCATCCAAAACAGAAGTGATGGGCACAGCATGCCTAGAAGTTGCAATAACAACATCTGGTTTTACCAGCTGGATGCTCTCATATAAACCCTTACAAGTAGATAGAGTCTCATAACCCCAGTAACCATCAGGTTGATCTGGTTCAACTATTATCTTTTTTGCAAGTTTCTTTATTTTAAAGGTTATTATTTTATTTACGCTGAGCTTCTCCCTGCAAAGTACTGGTCTTTCTGCCCCGATATCGACAATTGTACCTTTTTTTGTCCTTTTTAGGGTCAAACCTTGCCTATAATCGCCTTCACTTGGTTTCCCAGTAGGATGATGAGGCGTTCTCAATGGAGGGAGAATACCAACATATCTTAATTTCCTTGTTAGTGGAAATACCCTCTTTCTGAGATATTGGGGTGTATTCATATAAGTTAAGATCTCACTAATAAACTTTGCCTCTTCTTTGTCTGCATCGTCTTGATAAACAATGATCCTATCAACCCTGAATATGGCTGCAGACCTTCCTATTAGTCCTACCTTGTAAGTTTTTGTTCTTAAATCTTCTGTTTCGGCGGTTGTTGAAGCTGGTATGAAAATAGATAAATGCTTTGCTTTCATTATTCAACATTTGTTTTTATCTTTTATATATATTTATGGAAAACGCTCTTTTGGTCTGAGTGGTAAAAGATCAGCAAAATTTATAAAGATACTGAACTCACATTTTTTCATCGACTAAAGTGGTAAATAAGTTAATGTATAATGGATACCTCACTCCTTTATTAAAAGCAAAAACGATTTTTTGGGCATAGATTAGCAATAGAATGATATTTATGCCTTAATGCAAAATTTTTTGAGTTGTCTATTTGATCCCAAAAATGGTAAAAATGGAGTATCACCATGGAAAAAAAATTGAAAGAGATTCTATCATCCCATAAAAGTGATAGAGCAGAATTAATCCCCATTTTACAAAATATTCAAACCAATCTTGGTTATATTCCAAAAAAAGCAATTTCAGAGGTTTCTAAATTTATAGGAGTACCTGAAAGTGAAGTATATGGTGTGGCTACATTTTATGCTCAATTTCGCTTTACACCTGTTGGCAAAAAACACATTATGGTGTGTGAGGGGACTGCTTGTCATGTCCGTGGGTCAACTCAGATCATAGAAGGGATTGGAAGACTTTTGGGTATAAAAGAAGGAGAAGCTACGCATGATTTAGAATATTCGTTAGAATCTGTTGCTTGTCTTGGTTGCTGTGCACTGGCACCATGTGTTATGATAGACAAGAAAGTTGAATCAAAACTAACATTAAAGGATTTAGAAAGGCTTTTTTCTAAAACAAAAAATGAAAAAAAAAGATAGGAGAAATATAATGAATTTTTTTGATATAGTGTATCAAGCTAAAGAAGAATATAGGTTATTATACAAAGGTGAAAAACCTTTAATACTTGTAGGTGCTGCTACCTGTGGTCGTTCCGCTGGAGCACTGGATACGTTCTCAGTTCTTGAAGATGAATCAAAAAAACATGATGCAGATTGCAACATCATTGAAGTAGGTTGTATTGGGTTATGTTATGCGGAACCAATTGTAACCGTCATTAAACCAAAAAAACCAGGTATTTTTTATGGAAATGTCACACCTGATGTGGCAGCAAAGATTTTTGATAGCTACATAGTTGGTGATGATCCCTTGGCTGATTATGCATTGGGTAGTGTTGGAAGCGGAACCATTGAAGGTATCCCTAAGTTTTTTGACATGCCTGTATTCAGATCACAGGTAAGAATGATTCTTCGTAACTGTGGATTCATTGATCCTAAAAAAATAACCCATTATATAGCCCGTGGAGGATACAGTGGATTTATTAAGGCTCTTGAGATGACACCTCAGCATGTGATCCATGAAATAAAAAAATCAAGTCTAAAAGGAAGAGGAGGTGCCGGTTTTCCCACTTGGCAAAAATGGCAGTTCTGTCATGATGCAAAAAATAAAACTAAGTATATAATATGCAATGCTGACGAGGGGGATCCTGGTGCTTTTATGAACAGATCTATTCTTGAAAGTGATCCTCATTCGGTTTTAGAAGGAATGCTTATAGCCGCCTATGCAACTGGTGCAAATTCAGGATATATTTATTGTAGAGCAGAATACCCCCTTGCACTTGAAAGATTAGAACATGCGTTAGCGCAGATGGAAGAGTATGGATTCTTAGGGGATGATATTTTTGATTCTGGATTTAGTTTTAATATAGAAATAAAAGAAGGAGCTGGTGCTTTTGTTTGTGGTGAAGAAACTGCATTAATTGCGTCAATTGAGGGAAAAAGAGGAATGCCGCGTACCCGTCCACCTTTTCCCACCACTTATGGATTATGGGGCAAACCCACCGTCATAAACAATGTTGAGACCCTTGCAAGTGTATCATTTATCATGCAGAAAGGTGTTCATGAATTTGTCAAATACGGTACAAAGGATAATAGAGGAACAAAAACCTTTTCTCTGGTGGGTAAAATAAAAAATACAGGTCTTATTGAAGTTCCACTTGGTATTAGTCTAAGAAAGGTGATCTATGAGATAGGGGGAGGAATTCAGAATGGGGGGGAATTTAAGGGAGTTCAAATAGGAGGTCCTTCTGGAGGATGCCTGCCAGCAAGCTTCCTTGATGTTCCCATAGATTACGATTCTCTTACCATGGCTGGTGCTATAATGGGTTCTGGTGGTCTTGTTGTAATGGATCAGAACACCTGTATGGTTGATGTGGCCCGTTACTTCCTTGAATTTACCCAGAAAGAGTCCTGTTGCAAATGTGTACCCTGTCGACTGGGAACAAAGCAAATGCTTGATATTTTGGTTGATATAACCCAAGGGAAAGGTAAATCAAAGGATGTTGAGCTGCTTGTAGAACTGGCAGATGGAATTAAAGTTGCTTCACTCTGTGGACTGGGACAGACAGCTCCAAATCCTGTACTCACCACCATAGGTTTCTTTAAAGATGAGTACGATGCTCATATTCATCAAAAGATCTGTCCCTCCCTCGTATGCAAGGAACTCATATCCTACTATGTTTTACCAGATAAGTGTCAAAGTTGTATGCTTTGTCTTAAATCATGTCCAGTAGGTGCAATAAAAGGCGGTAAAAAGCAGATACATGTAATTGACCAAAGCAAATGTATAAGATGCGGAACATGCATGGAAGTGTGTTCCGGAAAATTTGATGCCATAGAATGCGTATCAAAACCAAAATCAGTGTAAGAGGCATGAAAATGGACAAGATCACATTCACAATAGATGGTTTAAAAGTAAAAGTAAAAGAAAGTACCACCATACTCCAAGCAGCACTTGAAAACGACATTTACATTCCCAATTTGTGTTACAACCCTCATCTAAAACCATTTGGAGCATGCAGGCTCTGTATAGTTGAAATCGATGATGGGCGCATTGTTACATCCTGTGAAACTCCGGTTAAACAAGGGATGAATGTAAAGACCGAAAGCCCACAGATAAATAAGGTGAGAAAACTCGTCGCAGAACTCTTAATTGCAAATCATGAGATTGATTGTCTTACCTGTGCTAAAAATGATCGATGTAGGTTACAGGAAATAGCGGCTTATCTTGGAATTGAGAAAGAAGATCTGGGGAATTTAAGGCGATCAGTCAGCGAAATTCCAGAAGATACGTCCAATCCATTCTTTGTTCGTGATCTTAAAAAATGTATTTTATGCGGCATTTGTGTCAGGGTATGCAGGGAAATTTTAGGTGTAAGTGCCATTGATTTTGGATTTCGGGGTTATGAAACTAAAATTACCGTGCCTTGGGATAAACCAATCTCAGAATCAAGCTGTGTATCTTGTGGAGAATGCGTTGTGAGATGCCCTGTTGGTGCTCTGGTACCTAAAAATACGTTGCAGCCTTCTCGAGAAGTTAAAACGATATGTCCCTATTGCGGGGTTGGTTGCATCATCTATTTAGGGCTTCGGGGAAACATCGTCACAAAAGTGAGGGGAGACCCTAATAGCCCTGTGAATAAAGGAAATCTTTGTGTTAAAGGAAGATTCGGCTATGATTTTGTTAATCACCCTAAAAGACTGAGATCACCTCTTATAAAGCAAAATGGAAAATTAGTAGAAGCAAGCTGGGATGAAACACTTGATTTCATCGCTCAAAATCTTTCGAAGTATAAAGGAGATTCCTTTGCCACCATAGCATCTGCAAAATGTACCAACGAAGAAAATTACATTATTCAAAAATTTACAAGGGCTTTGATGGAAACGAACAACATCGATCATTGCGCCAGGCTTTGTCATGCCCCCTCTGTGGCCGGTCTTTCACAGAGCATAGGAAGCGGGGCTATGACCAATTCTATAGGTGAAATCGCTGATGCAGATTGCATATTTGCCATAGGTACAAACACCACGTCAGCGCATCCAATAATCGGCTTGCAGGTAATAAAGGCGGTTCAAAATGGTGCAAAGCTCATTGTTGCAAATCCGAGAGAAATTGACCTGTGTAGACATGCTGATATATTCTTGCAGCACAATCCAGGTACCGATGTTGCTCTTCTTATGGGCATGATGCATGTGATCGTCAAAGAGAACCTGCATGATTCATCTTTTATAAATGAACGCTGCGAGAACTTTGATGAGTTTGTGGAATCCCTTAAAGAGTTTGATCTTGACTTTGTAGAAAAAATTACAGAAGTGGATAAGGATAAAATAATAGATGCAGCGAGAACATATGCGTCATCTAAATCAGCTTCCATACTCTACTCCATGGGCATAACCCAGCATTCCCATGGTACCGACAATGTACTTGCCATCAGCAATCTGGCACTTCTTACTGGTAACATAGGCAAACCATCTTCTGGTATAAATCCACTTCGTGGGCAGAACAACGTTCAGGGTGCATGCGACATGGGATGCTTGCCTGATTTTTATCCTGGTTATCAACCTGTAGATGATCTTGCAATTTGTGAAAAATTTCAGAATGCATGGAAGTGCAAACTTAGTAAATCGCCTGGACTAACACTTCCTGAAATCATAGAATCTGCATACAAAGGAGAGATCAAGGCCCTCTATATCATAGGTGAAAATCCTATTATGAGTGAACCTGATTCTTCATATGTTCAAAGATCCCTTGAAAAACTGGAATTTCTCGTGGTCCAGGATATCTTTCTTACTGAGACTGCCCTTTTAGCTGACGTTGTTCTGCCTGCCTGTACCTTCGCTGAAAAGGATGGTACATTTACAAACACAGAACGCCGAGTTCAACGTGTGCGAGGTGCAATAAACCCTGTTGGTAATTCAAAACCTGATTGGTGGATTATCTGCGAGATTGCAAAAAGGATGGGCGCTGTGGGCTTCAATTTCAATCATACTGCCAAAATTGCAGAGGAGATCGCATATCTTGCGCCAATTTATGGTGGTATTTCCTATGATCGTCTTGAAAATGGAGGTTTACAGTGGCCTTGTTTTGATAGTGAAGATCAGGGGACACCTATTCTTCATACCAAGCAGTTTGCCACAAGTGATGGAAAAGGCAGATTCATACCTCTAAAATACAAACCACCGGCTGAAATTCCAGATGAAAAGTATCCATTTATCCTGACAACTGGACGTAGCCTCTATCAGTATCATACAGGCACCATGACACGAATGGTTAGGGGTCTTGAGATCCTACATGGTCAAGAGCTTGTTGAGATGAATCCTGAAGATGCGTCATATCTTGGAATCCAGGATGGTGATTCGGTACGACTAATTTCTCGCCGAGGGCAATTGAAGGCTAAAGTAAAATTAACAGAAGCATCGCCAAAAGGCGTGATTTTTATGACATTTCATTTTGGTGAGGTACCTACCAACGTGCTTACAAACCCCGCTTTGGATCCAGTCTCTAAAATTCCAGAGTTGAAGGTCTGTGCTGTGCGGGTTGAAAAGGAGGAAGAATAAAAAAGGTTTAGGGTCCTAAATCTCCCTCGATTTTCTGAGAATTTTTACAGCTTCATTTTAACTTCTGACTACGTCTCTACACTCTGTTCATAAAAGTGCATTTTAAAACCTTTATAAACAATTTAAGGCATCTATAACCGTAAGATATAAAACTTCTTTCAGTGATTTAAATGAATCTCCATTGATCTTAGACCAAAGAAATTCCAAATGGAGTTTGTTAGGCAACATACTTAAATTAGATAGAATAAGCTATCCTATAACAGCTTATCAGGGATGTAAGATACCAGAGAAAATAAGAATGTTCTTCCAGAAACTTAAAGCTGAATTTGCATACAAAATCCAGCTTTGGCAGGAATACAAAACCATAAGGAGCTTAATCGATGATTTTTTTTTCAAATTAGGTAAAAGCATTGGCATTGGATTGTTTGCATCGTTATACTATGCGTTCGGTTCATAAATTCATCCCTCTGAATGCACTCTTGAAAATTACATTTTCAAGTTTGAAAATCTTCGATTTTCAATTTTTAGCAAGGACATTCGCATTACCAGAAAATCTTTGGTAAAATTAAATATGAATTGGGATCAAGGAATAATCAGAAAATCA
>CAZLGO010000003.1:17882-38102 GCA_964559295.1 uncultured Methanobacteriaceae archaeon | reverse complement strand
ATGCAACAAGTTCTTTAGGGAAAATTCAGTACGAATCTTTGATTTACATCTACTCCAAGATAGTGAAGTTCTACGGTGCAAACGGAAGATTACCAAGTTATGTTACAAATGATTTATTCACATCAGATCCCCAGGCATACCTTAAGGAGACTAAAAATTGTCAGGTGAACGATTCAAGGATCAGATCATTGGCATCATCGTTAACCCAAGGCATAACCTCAATTTACGATAAGGCTTGTAAGATCTTCAACTGGGTAAGAGACAACATAAGCTATTCATTCTATTATGATACTAAGTATGGAGCTGTGGATACGCTCCTTAATAAGACTGGAAATTGCGTTGACCATGCACACCTTTTAATTGCGCTATCGAGGGCAGCGGGGATTCCAGCAAGATATGTTCACGGCGTATGCACATTTACAAGTGGAAGTGTCTACGGACATGTATGGGCACAACTTTTAATAAATAACAGGTGGTATGTCGCAGACGCCACAAGTTCAAGGAACTCTTTAGGAGTCATAAACAGTTGGGACACAAATACAGCTATAATAAAAGGCATTTACATAGAATTGCCATTCTAATTTTTTATTTTTTTTAAGAAGCTTTTTGGCACGCTTGCTTTTGTTTTATTTTAACTTGGCATTCTCAGATTGAATAAATACATAGTAAACTTTAAATAATTTATATGAAACAGTTTACAATAAGTCAGACTATATAACATGTTTTTGGAGATGGAAGTTAAATGAAACATCTTTTATCAGTTTCAGATGCTAAGGATCATATAGAAGAAATATTAGAATTATCAGAAAAGTTTAAAAAAGGTATTATAAGCGGAGAACTTCTAAAGAAGAAAACAATTGCCATGATATTTGAGAAGGCATCCACAAGGACGAGAATTTCTTTTGAGGTTGCAATGTTTCAGCTTGGTGGGGCTGCTCTTTATCTTTCCACAGATGACCTCCAACTTGGTCGTGGTGAGTTGATTGAAGATACTGCAAGAGCTATGAACAGATATGTAGATGGTGTAATGATAAGAGCAAGGAACCATAGCGATGTTTTGAAATTTTCATTTTATTCAAATATCCCTGTTATAAACGGACTTACAGACAAAGAACATCCTTGCCAGGTATTAGCAGATATTTTTACAATATACGAAAAGAAAAATGGCTTCGATGTCCACCTGACATTTATAGGAGATGGAAACAACGTTTGTAATTCCCTTCTACTTGCTTCGTCCATTGTAGGAATGGATATGACTGTTGCATGTCCTTATGGATATGAACCAGATAACGAAATAGTCAAAAAAGCCCGGGAGTTTGCCAAAGAATCTGGTTCTGAGATAAAAATAACAAATAACCCTTTAGATGGGATTTATGGTTCTGATATTGTTTATACTGATGTCTGGATAAGTATGGGGCACGAAAACGAAGCTTCCCGAAGGATCAGGGCATTTGAGGATTACCAGGTAAACAAAGATCTTCTAAAGCACGCAGCCTCTGATGCGTTGGTTATGCATTGTCTTCCAGCTGTAAGAGGACAGGAGATAACTGACGATGTGATCGATGGGGAACAATCCATTGTATGGGATCAGGCTGAAAACAGGTTGCATACCCAAAAAGCGATTTTATATAAACTTTTAGGAGAAGATTGATATAGCTTTAGTTTAGTTAGTGAACATCATGCGGCTGTTTTGGAAAAACATTGTGTCATTACATCGAAACAGGAGCACCAATCCCCAATAGATCAAGGCAGTTTCTGATGGTTATTCTGGATCTGTCAACTAAAAGTAATCTGGCAGCTTCTTTATCTGATCCTATAACTGGAACGGATTTATAGAATTTATGAAAAGCGTTTGCAAGATCCTGGGCATACTGGGCGATATTATGCACCCTCTTTATTTTAGCAGATTCTTCGATTACAGATGTGAATTTTGAGATGGTTTTAATGAGTTCAATTTCAAAAGGATGATCCAATCTGTATGCGCTCAATTTCCTCAGTTCAGAACTTGCAGCATCAAAACCAGCTTTATCCAGCAATTTACACGCCCGGGCATGAGCATACTGAATAGATGCACAGCCTCTCTCAAAACTCAGGGCTTCGTCCCATTTGAATATTATATGTTTTTCTGGGGATAATTTGGCTATATAATACCTTATAGCTCCGATACCAACCTCTTCTGCAATTTCCATCCTGGATAATTCGTCTAAATCCTTTCTTCTCTTTTTTATCTCGTTAGAGGCACGTTTTATAGCCTCGTCTATCAATTCATCCACAGATATAAACACACCTCTGCGCGTGGACATGGCGCCCTCTGGCAATGTTATAAACTCATAAAATATAACATCTGGAGTCTTGCCACCTAAAAGCTCTAATGCTATTTTTATTTGCTTCACTGCAAGTTTATGGTCTGAACCCAGAATATCTATTATTATATCGGCATTTTTTGATTTTTCAAGGTGATATGCCACATCTCTTGTGGAATAAAGGGATGTACCATCGGATCTTGTAAGTACGAGCTCTTTTTCTATCCCATATTCTTCAAGATCCAAATAAAAAACATCATTTTTATCTATATATTCGTCCAAAGCCTGCAAAACATTTGACACAGAGCTGTTCTTTACAAACCGACTTTCCCATACAAATGCATCATGTCTGATGTTAAGCTTACTTAAAGTGGTTGATATTCCATCTACACATTTTTGCACCACGTCTTCAAAAATTTTTGTAGTTTTTGGATCTCCCCTTTCGTATCTTCTTATAAGATCATCGATTTCCTCTTTAAGCTCAGGATTTGTGCGTAATTCTTCATTTACATTAAAATAGATCTTTCCAATTTCATGGTCGGCTTTTTTTGTTTTATCTATCTTGTAATTGAAATTTAAAATCCCCCAGACAACCATGGCAATCTGTCTTCCCATATCGTTTACATAATACTGTGTTTCAATATCATAACCTGCATATTTTAATATACGAGCTAGTGAATCACCTATTATCGAATTTCTAATGTGTCCAATATGCAATGGTCCATTCGGATTAGCTGAGGTGTGTTCCAGGATTACTTTTTTATTTTTACTCTCAAGATCCCCATAATTTTCATCTATTGATTCTAAAACCAATTTAGAGAATTTTTCATAATCCAAGAAAAAATTAATGTAAGGTCCCTTCATCTCAATTTTTCTGAAAATATCAGGAGTCTGCAAAACACCAATTATATCCTGACTTATCTTCGTAGGGGATTTTTTAAGTCTTTTTGCGAGTTGAAATGATACCGTCGTTGCAAGATCCCCTAAATCAGGATTTGGTGGTTCTTCAACCTTAATTTCTAATGGTTTTTCGTAACCAAGGACCTCGATCGCATCTTCTATGGATTTTATTGCCTCTCTTTCCAGTATTCTGTACATTGCTTCACTTCCAACCTTTGGAAAAAAGGTTGATCAAAATAAACCTCAGTTCTTTTTTAAATAATGCACTACAATCCCCTAATCCACAGAGTGATGTATCCTATCTTTGGTATCACCACTGGTTTTTCATCCAAGGTCACAACCTTGGCAACAACTTGTTGTGGATAAACAACTGCTGGATCTGGGGCTGGATTGTTGTCACCTTTTGTTATGAAATATTCTGTTCCATTAGATTTTTCAACTCGAATGACACGGTGAATTACAGGCTGTGGGAACCAAGAGGCTTGATAGATTATTATGTCTCCGGTATGAATATCCTCAGGGTTTTTGTCCACTATTACGATATCTCCCCGATAAAAAACAGGTTCCATACTACCTGAGACAACCACATTCATATGCTGTGCCACAAGTATCCCAACTAATATGATTATGACATAACTTGCTATCTCCTTGATATGCGATGTTTTTTTATCTGTCATCTAAAATAGCTCCCCTATCAGCAGAACTTACCATTTTGCTGTATCGCAACAGCCAGCCTTTAATTTTCTTTTTTGGTGTAACCAACTTCTTCAACCTTTCTCCTATCTTATCATCGGAAACCGTCATATCCAATCTTCTGTTTGGTATGTCTATTTTTATAATGTCTCCATCCTCTACAGCAGCGATTGGTCCTCCCTCCATAGCTTCTGGAGATATATGTCCTACACATGGACCTCTTGTACCTCCAGAGAATCTGCCATCTGTTATAAGTGCAACTTTGATTCCCATTCCAGATATAGCTGAAGTTGGATTCAACATCTCTCGCATTCCTGGACCGCCCTTTGGTCCTTCGTATCTTATTACAATTACATCTCCCTCATTTATTTTTCCTTTTAAAATAGCGTCAACACACTCTTCCTCCCTGTCAAAGACCTTTGCTGGACCTTCGTGCTTCATCATATCAGGATCAATAGCCCCCTGTTTTACGACAGAACCATCAGGTGCTAAATTACCCTTCAATATTGCGATCCCACCTTCTTTATGTATAGGATTATCCAGAGGTCTTATAACCTCATGATCTAAAACTACTGCATCATTTATATTTTCTCTTAAGGTTTTTCCAGTACATGTTATTACATCTTTGTTTATTTTATCTTGTATAACCTTCAAAACAGCAGGTACTCCACCAGCTCTGTCAAGATCAAGCATCATATAGACTCCGGATGGGCTTATGGCAGCTATATGGGGGATCTCCCTGCTTAGATCATCAAAAAGGTCCAAAGTTACATCAACTCCCATCTCTTTAAGCTCGTTTGCTATCGCCGGAATGTGTAAGGCAGTATTTGTGGATCCTCCAAGTGCCAGATCAACTGCTATCCCATTTTCAAATGCCTCTTGAGTCATTATGGTTGATGGAGTGATATTTTTATCCAGAAGTTCCATTATCTTCATTCCAGATTGTCTTGCAAGTTGCATTTTCTTTGCATCAACTGCATGGGCGGTGGCACAGTATGGAAGGCTCATTCCCAATGCTTCTGTCAAACAAGCCATTGTATTTGCGGTAAAAAGCCCTGCACAGGATCCTGCTCCTGGACAGGCACATCTCTCCAATTCTTCAAGCTCTTCTGGGGACATTTTATCAGATGATACAGCTCCAACACTCTCATAAACATTTATTAGGTCCACATATCTCCCTTTATGATAACCAGGTAGCATTGGACCTCCAGTGACAAAAATTGAGGGTATATCGAGTCTTGCTGCAGCCATAAGCATTCCGGGAACGATTTTATCACATGTGGGGATTAAAACAAGCCCATCAAACCTATGAGCCTGTGTCATGCTTTCTACAGTATCAGCGATTATCTCCCTTGATGCTAAAGAATAACGCATACCCTCATGATTCATGGCTATACCATCGCAGATAGCCATGGTGTTAAATTCAAAAGGTACTCCACCAGCTTTGCTTATACCCAGCTTTACAGCGTCAGCTACCTCCCTAAGATGAATATGACCAGGTACTATATCAGTAAAACTGTTTGCCACTCCTATAAATGGTTTATCCATCTCTTCGTCTGTTAATCCACAAGCCCTCAACAGTGAACGGTGGGGAGCCCTTTGCAGACCTTTTTTTATAGTATCGCTTCTCATTGGATCACCATTTGTTTTCACCTTATATGAATTTAACTTCCAGTATTTATTTGTATTTTACATGCACTCAATTTTTTATTTATTTTCCAAAAAGCTTTCTTACCACGATGATTATTAATTTAATGGTTGATTACTGTTTTTTCGTTATTTTATAAAGTTCAAATAGAAAAGTATTTATATCATGATATAAAGGAATATAAATATAAAGATTTTTCATGAAGGAATGCTCATGCCCCGAGTCATAACCATCGTTTCTGGAAAGGGTGGAACAGGTAAAAGTATGATATGTGCCAATTTGGGAGTTGCAATTTCCTCTTTAGGGTACAAAACATTGTTATTAGATGCTGATTTGTCAATGGCGAATTTAGGAATGTTCTTGGGAATGGATAAATACCATCCAACATTAAATGACGTTCTTCTGGATAAAATCAAACTCCATGATGCCATTTCTACAGGTCCAAAAAATGTCGACGTGCTCCCTGCAGATATTTTCCTTAAAAACTCAAATAAAATATCGGTAGAATCTTTAGAGCCTTTAATAGAGGTCCTCATCAGTAAATATGATTTCATACTTATAGATGCTCCATCAGGGCTAAACAGGAACGTCATAATATCCATGATGTATGCTTCCGAATTGCTAATTGTTACAAATTCAGAGATCTCAGCTATATCAGATGCTATAAAAACCATTCAAATTGCAAAAAAGCTTGAAAAGAATATTTTGGGGATCATATTAAATAAATACAATAAATATACATCCATACCAATACATGAAATAGAAACGCTTCTGGAGATGCCAATAATCTCTGTGATACCTTATGAAAAAGAAATATACAAATACACATCAGAAGGTGTACCTAGTGTAATTGGAAATCCAAATTCCGGTGTTTCCAAAGGGATAATGAGGCTTGCAGCTAATTTGACAAATGAAGAACTTGTTGAAGATGATGATATTGCAGTTGTTCAGAGAATCCTTTCTTTATTTGCCCGATTTTCTCATAGCAAAGCAACTCCGTAGAAAATGATTTTATAGATCAAGGTCAATTTAAAAACATGAACACGATGCTCATTTTGAAGTTTCTAATCTCCCTTGGAGTAGGAGCATTGATAGGCATTGAGAGGGAGAGAAAACATCCTAAAACAGCAGAGTTTGCAGGTGTTCGAACATTTATATTGATAGCATTATTCGGAACGATTTCAGCATATTTATCTAGTTTTTATTCAAATTTTTTGATTCTAGCATTTTTAGGCATAAGCATACTGGTTTGTTTAAGTTACATGGTAAGTACAAGGAGAGATGGTGACATTGGTATTACAACAGAAGTTGCAGCATTCCTAACCTTTGTTCTTGGAGCCTTATGCTATACAGATGAGGGAATAAAGATAGCTCCAATTTTTGCCATTATAATAACAACTCTACTTGCCATTAAACCCTATCTGCACAGATTTGCAAGGAAGATAAGTGAAGAAGAGATGATAGATACCTTAAAGTTCCTAATAATTGCATTTGTAATACTTCCCCTCCTCCCAAACCAGGCTATGGGACCACTGGAGGTGTTTAACCCTTACCAAATCTGGTTGATGGTTGTCTTTATTTCAGGGATAAGCTACGCCGGATATATTCTAATGAAACTTCTTGGTGCAGAAAGGGGATTGGGTGTAACGGGAGCGATTGGGGGATTGGTATCAAGCACTGCAGTTACAACAGCAATGGCATCTAAAGTTAAAGAGAGTGAATCTCTTATAAAAGCAGCAGTATTTGCAACGGTTATTGCAAGTTCAATGATGTTTTTTAGGGTCTTATTTGTGGTATCAATTATAAATCCAGATTTGATATCTCTTCTTGTAGCTCCTATGTTGAGTATGGGCATTTTGGGGATTTTATTAGGCATTTTAGCATGGAAAAGAACAGAAATAAGGGAGGTTGATGCAAAGGTCGGATTTAAAAATCCCTTCACTCTTAAACCAGCCCTTATATTTGGAGCTTTATTCTGCGCTATTCTTTTTATATCGAGAATAGCGGATATCTACTTCGGAAAAAGCGGAGTTTATGCTGCAAGCATTATATCAGGTGTTGCAGATGTGGATGCTATCACCATAACCATGGCACTTATGGCCAAGACAATTATATCTGCTTCAACAGCTGTAACCGCAATAACCTTAGCTGCCATCTCAAATACTATAGTGAAGTTTTCAATCGCGCTTTTTATTGGAACAAGAAAATTCGGACAGCTGATTGGCATTATATTCGCAGCGATCATTTTATCCGGATTAGCTGCAGCACTTTTTGTTTGACACATTAATTCTTTTCCATAATTATTTCATACATCTTTTAAAAGGTCTTTGAGGTTGGACAAAGTCAATAAAAATCGACAACGTTTTGGATTCCAGACAATTTGGTTTTGAGTATCTGGAAAAGAGAACACCTGATTTTTGCTAGACCTTTATTCCTCATGTCATGCCACAGGAATGATTTTATTCTAAAAAGGGCTTTCAATTGCATTCGTAGCATTAAAAAAGGATTATAATCAACTTTGAATTAGGATTCTGAGTGATTAGTTGATAATAAATCAAAAATTAATTTATCCAATGAATATAACTCTTTTTGGAATTAGATTTAATTTTATAAATTAAGGTGATTTAAGCTTTTTTACCATTAAAAAAATTTCAGAACAATACCCCTAAAACGTAGTATATAAATAACATGCTGCTGAATTTTATTTTCGAGTAATAGGTGGTAACATGCGTATACTTTTGATTCATTCTGACCATTTAAGATACAAAACCAAGTCAAAGACAAAGATAGCAGAGAAAATAAGCGATGAGAAGAGAGAAGGAACATTTGAAAATTCTCTGGTAGTTTTCACAGCTGTTGAGAAAGAGGATGAGGAAAATACAGATAAGATAGTCGAAGACGCTGTAGCCGAAATAATAGAAATCTTTGAGAAAGTAGGCGCAGATAACATAGTTATATATCCTTATGCCCATCTTAGCTCCTCTTTGGGCTCACCAGAAGCTGCAAAGAAGATATTGCAGGATATGGAAGCTAAAATAGATGATATTGGTATTAAGGTGGGAAGAGCTCCTTTTGGATGGTATAAGTCATTTGAGATCTCTTGTAAGGGGCATCCTTTATCGGAGTTATCAAGAACCATAACCACGAAACCTAAACTTGAGAGGGTACCGCCAAAAGAAAAACCATCAGAATTTTACATTTTAAGTGAAGGAAAACTTTACAATCCAGATGAATTTGAATATGAAAGCGATGACTTGAGAAAACTTGTTTTGTATGAGTTAGGTAAGATGGAATCTGCTGGAGAAGAACCACCACATGTTAGATTGATGAGGGAGAAAAAACTTGCTGATTATGAATTTTCAGCAGATGTTGGACATCTTAGGTGGTATCCAAAAGGAAGACTGATTCGCGACCTTCTGGCAGACTACGTTTATAATCTTGTAACAGAAAGCGGGGCTATGCCTGTTGAGACCCCTATAATGTACGATCTGGCAGATAATGCAATAAGAGTACATGCAGAAAAGTTTGGAGAAAGGCAATACCGCATGAAAAACAAAAAGGAGCTCATGTTAAGGTATGCCTGTTGCTTCGGAGCATTCAGAATACTTTCAGATTCTTTTTTCACCTGGAAGAAGCTACCGCTCTCGATTTATGAACTTTCAACCTACAGCTTTAGGCTTGAGAAAAAAGGGGAGGTGGTTGGTCTTAAAAGGCTTCGAAGCTTTACAATGCCAGATCTTCACACAGTTTGTCGAAATATCAAACAAGCAATGTCTGAGTTTGAAAACCAAATTTTAATGTGTGCAAAGACTGGACATGATTTTAATATCAATTATGAGGTAGTTTTGAGGGTAACCGTAGATTTTTTCAGTAAAAACAAAGAATGGATTTTCTCCGCTGCCCGAAAAATCGAAAAACCTGTGCTTCTTGAGATTCTCCCAGAGCGAAAACACTACTGGATATGTAAAATGGACTTTGCAGCGGTTGATTATCTTGGAAGACCTATAGAAAATCCAACAATCCAAATAGATGTTGAAAGTGGGGAGAGATTTGATATAACTTATTTAAACGAAAAAGAGGAAGAAGTAAACCCCATAATAATCCACTGTAGCCCAACAGGAAGTATAGAGCGTGTTATATGTAGCCTACTTGAGAAAACCGCAATAGAAATTGAGAGGAAACCTCCAATGTTTCCTATATGGCTTTCTCCAACCCAGTTAAGATTGATACCAGTTGCGAATCGACATGTAGATTTTGCTCTTGATGTTGCACTTGATTTAAAGAATAACAAGATAAGGGTAGATGTTGATGAGAGGCATGAAACAGTTGCAAAGAAAATAAGAGACGCTGCAGGTGAATGGATTCCTTATGTTGCTGTAATTGGGGATAAAGAGCTTGAGAGTGGTAAACTAACCGTAAGTGTTCGTGAAGATCAAAAAAGGATTGTGATGGACAAGAAAGAGTTGATCAAGAAGATTCAAGAGAATACCGCAGGTATGCCATTTAGACATCTACCATTACCTGCAAAGGTGTCTGAGAGGATTCATTTTTAGATTGAAGATGATATTCAAAGATAAACCATACATTCATAACTTATAAGTTATAACTTAAACCTTAGAAGTTGTAATAATTTATGCATAAACTTAAATATTATAAGTTATAACTTAAACTTTAAAAGTTTTAAGCTGGAGGTTATCCAATGGGTGAGACGATCGCTATAATAAATCAAAAAGGAGGTTGTGGCAAAACCACAACAGCTGTTAACCTAGCAGCAGCTCTTTCGCTACTTGGCAAGAAGGTTTTGCTGATAGACATAGATCCACAAGGCAATGCTACAACAGGACTTGGAATTGAAAAAAATGAGATTAAACATACTATATACACAGTATTGTCAGGAGAAGATGCACCTGAGGATGCAATAATCAGAACAGACATCGATGGTTTGGATCTTATCCCAAGTAATATATCATTAAGCGGTGCAGAGGTCGAGTTGAGCCGGGAAATTGGAGGTGATTTTATCCTAAAAGGCTGTATGGATGGAATATCTTATGATTATGACTATATTTTAATTGACGTGCCTCCATCACTTGGTTTGCTCACAATAAATGCTTTGATAGCATCAGATAGTGTAATAATACCAATCCAGGCAGAGTACTACGCACTCGAAGGCATGGCAGATCTTATGAAGGTCATGGATCTTGTAAAAAATCGGTTAGAAAGCCCATCAAAGATAAAAGGCGTCCTTTTGACCTTATATGACTCAAGAACAAGACTTGGAAGAGAGGTATACAAAAATGTAAAGAATTTCTTCGGAGATAAGATCTTTAAGACCACAGTCCCAAGAAACGTAAGATTAGCAGAAGCACCAAGCCATGGGAAGCCATGTGTTTTATATGATGGAGATTGTAAGGGTTCCATCGCATATAAAAAACTTGCAAGAGAATTAATCAGCATGGAAGAATGATTAAAATGAAAAAAAAGCAGACCAGTGCACTTGGAAAAGGTTTGGATGCTCTTATCGGAAAGGATTATATCGTGGATTCAGAGAAATTAAAGGAGCTTGAAGAGTCAGAGGACATGGCAGTTGAGTTAAAGGATATCAATGAAAAAATAATAAAAGACGTTATACGTGAAGTGAAAAATAATCCTCGGATCTCATTATGGTCTGCAAGATCTGCAGCAGTATTTAGGTTTTTAAAAAAAACAAAACCAGAGTTCAGTATTAGCAACGAAGCATCTATTCTAATTGAGAGTGCTGTAAAGGATAGGTACCCAGAGATATGGAAGATCTTTGAAGATCTAATTTAGGAAACTTTTAGAAAAACTTTCATCAAAACAACCTTTCAATTCAACTTTTAACTTTGAAGATCTAATTTAGAAGTTAAAACTTATAAGTTATAGGATCTAATTCGCAAATCAAAAACTAAGAACAGACTGATAAGAATTGTTCAATTTTATAAAGGGTTCAGCACGCCCCACAACCACTCCAATTTGTTTAAGTTCCTCTAATTTTTTAAAACGTTTTCCTCTCCTTCTTGCTTCCATAATTCTTCTTGCTGATACAACACCTATTCCTGGGACTCTTATAAGCTCATGGTAAGATGCATCGTTGATTTCTATTGGAAACTTATCCATATTATGAAGGGCCACAGAGTACTTTGGATCTACTTCAGTGGACATATTTCCGCCCTCATCAAATATCAACTCATCAAAATCAAAGCCATAGGATTTTACCAGAAAATCAGCTTGATAAAGCCTTGATACTCTTTTTGGATGTGGTTTTTCATGACCTTCAAGAGGGGTACCTTCAATAGGATCAAATGCACTGAAATAACTTCTTTTAATTTCGAATTTATCATAAAGCCACTTTACTCTATCTAAGATCTCTTCATCTGTCTCATCTGTTGCTCCAACAATAAACTGGGTGGTTTGACCAGAAGGCGCACGATCTTCATATTTATCTGCTAACCTCTTGATCCACTTCATTCTTCTTATAATGTCTATTTTGTAGTTTTTTGTGCTCGTAAGCTCTTCAAAACCACTGGGTGTCGCAGATTCTATGTTTATGCTTACCCTATCCGCTAAATTCATAGCTCTCTTAATTGATTGATAGGATGCTCCAGGGAGTATTTTAAGGTGGATGTATCCTCCAAATCCACTACAGCGAAGTTCTCTTGCAACCTCTATCATCCTCTCCATTGAAAATTCAACATCCCTCGAAACACCCGAACTTAAAAACAATCCTTCCACATATTTTTTATTGTAATACTCCAAAAAAAGACTTGAAAGTTCTCTGGGAGTAAATTCTGTGCGTTTAAATCTCCTGCCGCTGTGGTTTATACAGTATCTGCAATCATTTGAACATTTATTGCTCATTAATACTTTAAAAAGTGACACACAACGACCATTGGGTGTGGTGCTGTAGTAGACCCCAGGAAGCATTCTTTCTTCATATTTTTTAAGAGTATGAGCAGTGGAATAATTACAAAGATCATATTCTGCAGATTCACTCAATATTTTTAACTTCGAAATGGTATTCATCATATGAGATATGTTTCAGAGGATTATAATAAATTTTGTTATCAAATTTGAAGGCTATAATAGGATTCGCAAAGCCGATATAGAAAATATAATAAGTCAAAAAACCAAGGAGGTTATAAATGAATCAAGATCGATATGAAAGAGGCTGGAAAAAACTGAGAGAGATCAACAAAGAAGCTGCTGAACGACTAATGGAAAATTTGAAAGAGATTGCACCTGATTTGGGGCGTTATATTCTTGAATTTCCCTTTGGGAATATTTACTCACGTCCGGGCTTGGACTTAAAATCCAGAGAGATAGCCACCGTTGCAGCGCTTACAGTTCTTGGAAATGCACAACCCCAATTAAAAGATCATATTAACGGGGCTTTAAATGTAGGCTGTACTCGTGAAGAAATTATAGAAGTTATAATTCAAATGGCAGTCTATGCTGGTTTTCCAGCTGCTCTTAACGGTATTTTCGCGGCAAAAGAAGTTTTTATAAAAAGAGATGAGAAAAATCAGGATTGAATACATTGTTGCTTTACAAATAGCAATCATTCCAATAGTTTTTAACATGCCTGCTGCATCTAAAATTTCTAAACGTTTATGATTCTTCCGTTGTAGGGTTTTCCAACAACCAGAAGGGAAAATTTCATGAGATTGTTGGTTGGTGATCAGTGGATAATTTATATTTTTATATCATGAGCTTTACAAATATGTAATACTAATAAAGGAGAAAAAGTAGACAAATGCCAAACACAAAAATTTTGGTCGTTGAAGACGAAAAAATTGTGGCGATGGATATAAAAAACAGGCTTATAAGTCTCGGATATTCTGTTCCTGCCGTTGTAACTTCTGGGGAAGAATCCATTGAAAAAACAGCAGAAATAAAACCAGATTTAGTACTTATGGATATCATGTTGAAGGGGGAGATGAACGGAACAGAAGCAGCCCAACAGATACGCGATATTTTCGATATTCCGGTGGTATACCTTACTGCTTATGCTGACGAAGAAACAGTTGGAAAGGCAAAGTTAACCGAACCATTTGGTTACATCTTAAAACCATTTGAAGATAAAGACCTGCACAGTGCCATAGAGGTGGCTCTTCACAAACATAAGATGGAGAAGAGGCTAAAGGAAAGCGAAAAGAAATTTCGCAAGTTATTCAACAATGCAAACGATGCGATTTTTTTACATGAGTTAACAGAAGACGGAAAACCAGGACGGTTCATTGAAGTAAATGATGTTGCATGTCAAAGATTAGGCTACAGAAGGGAAGAGTTTCTAAAAATGTCCTTCAATGATATAGATGATCCAGAAAAAGCCGTAGATCTACCAAAAATCATGGAAGAACTGTCTAAAAGAGGCAGCACAACTTTTGAGATGGTTCATGTATCTAAGGATGGTTTTAGGATACCTGTTGAGATCAGTTCCCACGTTTTCACCTTTAATGGAAAGGAAGTGATAATCTCAATTGCACGTGACATCAGAGATCGCAAAGAGGCCGAAAAACAAAGAGAGGAACTCCTCAGAGAAAAGACCAAAGCCGAGCTTCATGGTTTCGCAATAAGTGCTGTGCCTGTTTTTGCATCATTCGTCACACCCCAGATGAAAAATCTTATAGTAAAAAACTTTGCAGAACGCTTTGAAGAGAATATAAAGCCCAGTTTCGAAGAAGAAATGGAAGTTTTAGATCAAAAAATCAGAGGAAAGGAAATAGATCCTACTAAAGTATTCGATGTTTATATATCATGGATATCCAATTTTTTATCAAACCTTGGCATCAAGACCAGAGTGACTCCTGACAAACAATACTTCGAATTTTTAGGCTGTCCCTGGGAAGAAGACGCACGGAAAAATCCAATATTCTGCCTCATCTGCCGTACAATGATAATGCGCAGTTTTGATTGGACATCCCTTAATGGAGCTGTTTCTCAGATCTCAAGCATTGCAGATGACTCAAAAACCTGTAAGTTTGAATTTTATGTTCCTATCTTGCAAGAGTAGGGGGAAATGATTTAAAGGAGGATATATCTTGGAGAGAATAAAAACAGGAGTATTGGGATTGGATCAGATCCTTGGCGGTTTTCCTGTAGGTAAGATGGTTCTTATTACAGGGGACGCAGGTACCGGCAAGACGGTCTTTGGGCTCCAATTTGCAAAAGAATGCTGTGATCGAGGTCTTAAAACAACCTATATAATCACCGAGGAGGATTCCAATGATCTCCGATTTCAGGGGAAATCATTTGGTTGGAATCTGGAGAATTTCGAAGAGAGAGGGCTTCTGAGATTCATAGAACTTCTTGAACTTAGAGCAAGAATAACAGAGGCTGAGATTAGTATAGATGCTGAAGTCATGAAAGGTGACTTTGCAAAGTTGCTTAATGAAGTGCCGGAAAATACTGATGTAGTTATCATAGACAGCATCGGAAGTTACACAGCTAAACTGACACCTTATGAGTTCAGAGACAGGTTTGACCTTCTAAACCATGAGCTTAAGCAAAGGGGCATCACCTCCATGGTGATAATAGACAGTGCAACATCTCAAGAGTTCAATGAACTGGCTTTATTTTCAGCCTACGGCGCCATCCAACTTATAAAACGTGAGAACCCCTACACAGGTCGCAGAGAGAGGGTCATGGATATCATAAAGATGAGAAGCACAAAGACGCCCATTCAGTATCTAACTTACGATATTACTTCTAGTGGTATCGAGATAACCTCGCCAGTTGAATCTTCAGATTAAGTTTTTAAGGAATGTGGGAGATAATCAAAGAATCTCCAATACTCTTTTAATTCCTTTTTTTAGAATTCTAAGTAGATTTACTAAGGTAAATTTTTAGGAAGTTTGGTTATGAATAACATCTTTGGCGCTTTGTAAAGCAAGTTAAAAAAATTTAACTTGGTTTTATAGGGTTTTATAGAAATGAAAATTAGAGATAAGCCTGCACCATATTCAATTATGTGTTTATGAGGAGATGAAATAATAAATTAAGGTTTATTACGACAAATTGTATCTAATTTTTTCCATATTTACGTAAAAGTCTTAGATAAACGATCATCTTGGCTGAACCACATTATTTATAGTATATCGATCCATCATTTATTATGCAGCTACTTTTAAAACCAACGTAACTAAAAAGAAAATAAAATCAAATTTTGAATAAACCTTTCAAAGAACATAGGAGATAGCTATGATAAAAGTCAAGATTCTAAGATACGACCCAAAAAAGGACGAAGAACCATACTTTGAGGCCTATGAAATCGAAAAAAAAGAGAAGATGAAGGTTTTAGACGCCTTAAACTACATAAACGAAAAATATAACGCAAACATAGCATACAGAAGCTCATGTAGGGCTGGGCAGTGTGGCTCATGTGCATTAAAGATGAATGATGAGGTCGTACTTGCCTGCAAGGCTGAAATAGAAGATAATGCAGTTATTGAACCTCTTGATTTTCATATCATAAAGGATCTTGTAGTGGATAGAAGCGAAATTGAAGATAAAGCCAAAAAGATGAGGCTTTTTTTAGAGAGGATAAGTGAAGCAGCAGAAAACCCTGAAGTTCTAAAACCTTCTGATTACGCGGATTCAAAAAAATTGAGAGGATGTATTGAATGTTTCTCATGTTTATCAGCATGTCCGGTTATTGCAGAAACCTCTGAATTTGCAGGACCATATTTTATGCGTTACCTTTCAAAACTTGCACTGGATCCAAGGGACGAACAGGATCGTGCGCTTATCGGGTGTTTTGAAGGTTTATACTGCTGTACATCATGTGGAAAATGTGCTGAAGTCTGTCCTAAAGAGGTAAGTATTGTCGGAGGAGCCATTGAAAAATTAAGGGAAATTGCATGTGTTGAAGGTGTAGGACCTCTTCCACCACACAGATCCGTGAGGGATCTAATATCAAACACTGGTAGATCGGTTGAACCATTGGGAGAAGGATTCATAAAAGCAGTTTCAGAGGAATCCAAAGGCAAAAAACCAAAGGTAGCATTTTTTACGGGATGTATGGTGGATTACAGACTTCCAGAGATTGGGTTTGCCCTCATGGAGGTTCTAAAAGAACACAATATCGATGTGATAGTACCAGAGGATCAGGTGTGTTGTGGCTCACCAATGATCAGAACCGGGCAGACTGATATTGTTGAAGAACTCATTAAAAAAAACAAGGAAGTTTTTGAGGGCTATGATACGATAATCACGGTTTGCGCTGGATGTGGAGCGACTCTAAAGAACGATTACCCTAAATACGGTGCAAAACTAAATGTTGTTGATATAAGCGAGTTTCTTATTGGTAAATTAAACATAGAGGATATGAAACCTGTTAAAATGAAGGTAACCTACCATGATCCATGCCATCTTGCAAGAGGTCAGGGAATCACAAAAGAGCCAAGAGAAATTCTCAAAAAGATAAAGGGCATCGAATTTGTTGAAATGGAGGAGCCAAATAGATGTTGTGGTGCTGGTGGAGGAGTTCGTTCTGGAAAACCAGAATTGGCTTTGAAAATGGGCAAAAAGAAAGTAGATATGATAAAAAAGCTTGGTGTGGATGCTGTTGTAACAATCTGTCCTTTCTGCGAATACAATATTAAAGATTCCATTGAAAAGGAAGGTTCCAACATCAAAGTACTAAACATACTAAATCTTCTTAAGATGGCTTATGATTGTTAAGGATCGAGTGGAAATATGATCTATGTAGTATTTGTAGAACCAGAATCTTCTGGGAACATAGGATTTCTTGCAAGAGCCATGAAAAACTTTGGACTTTCAAATCTCGTATTGATAAATCCCTGTGAGATAAAAAAAGAGGCATATTCTCATGCTATGCATGCAAAAAACCTCATAGAAAGCTGTAAAATTTATGAAACTCTGCAAAAATTTATTGAAGATGCAAATATCCACTTTACAGTAGGTACAACAGGAACAGCAGGTGGAAGTTATAACGTTCCAAGAATTGCAATTACTCCAGAGCAATTTGCAGAATCGTTAAACATAAATGGAAACATCTCCATACTTTTTGGAAGAGAGGGAGACGGGCTTTCAAATGAGGAACTATCCCTGTGCGATGTGGTTGTTAGTATCCCAACCCATGAATCATACCCTGTAATGAACGTATCTCATGCAGCAGCCATTGTGTTTTATGAGATGTTCAAAAGAAAAAAAAATTATCCTGTTGAAGGAGTCGAAGATGCGTCTGTCGCTGAAAAGAAAGCTTTGATCAAAGATATGGATGATATAATTCAAAATCTTGGTTATCCAATCCACAAAAGGAGGATAGCATCTGTGGTTTTTAAAAGAATTATAGGAAGGGCTTTTATATCTGGAAGGGAAGCACATACATTAAAAGGAGTCTTAAGAAGAATAAAGAAAAAATTCGGAGGTATATGATGTTTTTTGGCATGAACTGGTTTGATATATTCTGGGCTTTGTTATTCATTTTACTTATACTCCTTCTCCCATGGGTTCTAAAAACAAGAATGATATCAACGGTTAGCAAGCTGACCCTTGAACTTGAGAAGATGGCAGAAGATGCCCAAAATCTCCTAGTTGGTGTTTGCAAAACAAAGGGATTGCCATCTCAAGATCCATCAAAGACTGTTGGAGACTTTGTTGAGTTCTTTGTGGTCCCTCCTATTGATCTTGACCCCTATGGGGTTGTCAAAAAACTGGATAGGATTCTGGATCTTGGAGAGGAGAGATTCAAACAAATGGTTGATGTGATAGCTCCTAAAGCCGATTCTGAGTGGAGATCAAATATCATAATGACACTTAAGGCTACAATTGGAATTAACAATGTGGCAAAAATGGTAAGACATAATTTAGAACTTGCAAAAAAAACAGGGAATCTGCAGATACTGATCATGATCCAAATGAGTCTCCCACTTATTATGAGAATTGTAAAGGCACAATTTGAAGGAACAAAAGCATTCTCTGAGGGAAAGCCAATTGGAGACGGTTTAGGATCCCTTGTAGCTGGCATGTTAATGAAAGGGGCAAGGGATCTCGAAGAAGCAGATGATATGATAGCTGCCAAAAAGGAAATAGATGGGAGAAATGTCACCATACTTCGTGCAAAGGGTCCTGGTGCAAGAATTGGGAGAATTGGAAAAGTTGTAACATCCATTATAGAAAAAAAAGGCATAAAAAGGATCATAACCATTGACGCTGCGGTGAAGCTTGAAGGAGAGGAAACAGGAAAAGTTGCTGAAGGAATCGGAGTTGTAATTGGTGGTCCTGGAGTTGATAAATGGATGATAGAAGAAGAACTTACAAAAAATGACCTTAAAGTTGATGCTGTTATTGTGAAGATGAGTCCTGAAGAGGCAATTGGCAATATGAACCAGAAGATAGCAGAGGCTGCAAAGAAAGCTCTTTTGGTGGTTGAAAGATCGATTTTAAGATCAGAGAAAGGATCAGACGTCTTGGTGGTTGGTGTTGGAAACAGTTGTGGGCTTCCAAATATCATAGAAGATGTATCGCAGATAGAAATCAAAAAAGAACCTGAGAAAAAAGAGGGCAGGAAATGGCTATTTTAAGTGATAAAGACATAAAAAAATATCTCAAGGAGGGAAGGATTGTTATAGAACCATTGGAAAATCCTGATGTGCAGATACAACCCTCTTCAGTTGATTTGAGGATTGGAGGCGAATTTAAAGGCTTCAGGATAATTCACAAACCCTATATAAATCCAATGGATAAGTCTGACATAGATTCTTACATGGAATCTGTTCATATAAAGGAAGACGAACCTTTTATAATCCATCCTGGAGAATTTGCACTTGCTACAACATATGAGACCGTAAAGCTTCCTCCTGATCTTGTTGCAAGAGTTGAAGGACGATCTTCAATTGGAAGGCTGGGGATAACCATGCATGTTACAGCAGGATATGTAGATCCTGGATTTTGCGGTAAAATTACATTGGAGCTTTCAAATGTAGGAAAGATGCCAGTTGCAATATACCCAAAACAGAGAGTTTGCCAGATTGTTTTTGAGACTATGACATCTCCTTGTGAGAAACCGTATGGACATCCGGACCGTAATAGTAAGTACATGGGCCAGAAAAGTCCAGAGGCAAGTAAAATCAAGCAAGATTATGAGTTGTTGGGAAAAACTAAACGAGGAATTAAAAAAACCCTTCAAAACAACCCTTTATGAAAGCGTTGACGGAAAATTACATTAAGAAAGTTGATCAAAATTCATAAAAAATCAGAAGGTTGGAGCTAACTGATGAATCTGAGGAATTAACATGAAACACGATAAAGTAATGAACATTGCAAAGAAAAGAGGATTTCTCTGGTCTTCATTCGAAATATACCTTGGAGTTGCAGGATTTGTTGACTATGGTCCTTTAGGTGCTATCCTGAAAAACAAGATCATAGAGAGATGGAGAAGTTATTATGTTGTAAGAGAAGGCTTTTATGAGATAGAATCTCCAACTATAATGCCAGAGGAAGTATTTAAAGCTTCTGGACATGTCGATCATTTTACAGACCCTATGACAGAATGCAAAGAGTGTTTGGACGTTTACAGGGCAGATCATATTATCACTGACGCAACAGGAGAAGATGTGGAGGGATTGTCCAATGAAGAGCTTACAGAAATAATATCCAAAGAGAAGATAACCTGTCCAAGGTGTGGTAGCAGAT
>CAZLGO010000003.1:9395-17872 GCA_964559295.1 uncultured Methanobacteriaceae archaeon | reverse complement strand
CAAGGGTTTGGAGTTATAACTTAATGTTTCAGACTGTAATTGGTGCTAAAGGAAAAAAAACAGGATACATGCGTCCTGAGACAGCCCAAGGGATCTTCATACCATTTAAAAGACTCCTGAGATTCTTCAGAGGTAAATTACCATTCGGAGCCGTTCAAATCGGAAAAGCCTATAGAAACGAGATATCTCCAAGACAAGGAGTCATAAGACTCAGGGAATTTACACAAGCAGAGGCTGAGATATTTGTAGATCCCAAAAATAAGACCCATGAGCGATTTTCAGAGATTGAAGATGAAAAACTGAGGCTTTATTCAGCCCAAAATCAGATCGATGGTAAAGATCCAGTAAAAATAACCACAAAAAAAGCAATATCTGATGGAATTATATCAAGTGAGATGCTTGCCTACCAGTTATACCTTGCAAGAGAGTTTTTAATGGATTTGGGAATCCCAGAGGAAGCCATAAGATTTAGACAGCACCTTCCAGTTGAGATGGCACATTATGCAATAGATTGCTGGGATGTGGAAATAAATACAGACAAATTTGGATGGATTGAGGTAATAGGAATTGCAGACAGAACAGATTTCGATCTTAAAGCCCATGCAAAGTACAGCAGAGAAGATTTGAGGGCATTTGTAGAATACGATACTCCAAAAACCATGAAAAAGTGGATTATAAGACCTAATATGGAAAAATTCGGACCTGCATTTAAACAGAATGCTCCTAAGATTTTGGAAGCTCTAAAAGAAATTGATGCATCAGGGATCATGAGTTCATTTGAGGATAGAGGATATTTTGAACTTGAATTGGATGATGCTTCCTATAGGATATCCTCTGAACATCTTGATTTTGAGGAGACAGAAGAAGTTGTGAGAGGAGAGAAAATATTTCCACATGTAATAGAGCCATCTTATGGTATAGATCGTATAGTTTACTCTGTGCTTTTGCATTCTTTTAGAGAAGACGAAGAACGTGCATATTTCAAACTAAAAAAAGATTTAGCTCCTGTTGAGATCAGTGTCCTTCCCCTTGTAAATAAAGAAGAACTTGCAAAAATTGCAATCAAAATAAGAGACAAGTTAAGAGAACGAGGTTTTATATCAGAGTATGATCTAACAGGAAGTATTGGAAGAAGATACGCCAGATCTGATGAGATAGGTGTACCATTCGCTGTAACAGTTGATCATGAGACTCTCAAAGACAATACGGTGACTATAAGAAACAGGGATGATTGCAAACAGGTGAGAGTACCTATTCGGGATCTCTACAAGATTTTAGGTGATTTGATAGGATGTAAGCTTGCTTTTGAGGATATTGAAACTTAATAAATCAAAATTGAAATTTTGCCTTCCTACATCCTTCATGAATTGATAGTTTATAAGAGCTGCCGTTCTTTGGTGAACAAAGCTATGTATCTTCTCATATTTACAATGCCCATGATCACCAGATCATGATCTTCTGCTAATTATGCGTTAATTGGTTCTCTTCTTCACCGCCTTCAAATTTTATTAGTTCGCAGCTGGTCTTTATCCCTTAATTTTTGCATTCTTCAGCGTATTTTTCAATTTTTAATGAGGTCATTGTCTACAATAAAAGATTATCTGAATGTTTGCTTTATGTTAAGCGGCTTCTTTAATTGCTGCTTTTACTACTTGATCTTCATCTTTTGATGGATTTAGAGGGGGAAGTATTTTTTAAACATTTGGCCACATAAATGCATTTTAAACCAATGTGTTTCTGTAGTATTCAATATACAAATCTTTGCATGATCCTTCAGAGAAGTCTTATCATGTGCCGAAGTATATAAAGCATTAGAACCAACAAATATGATTTATTAAGAAAAGCTTTCTTACAGATCTTAAATTCCCAAAAAGAACCAATTCAAATAAACATGAGTTGCTTCTGGAACATCATGGACTGCTTCTTTTCTAAGAACGCTAACACATCTAACAGTAATTAATGGCGTTTTTTCAATTCTTGTAACTATTCGTTGCGAATTTGCTGCATTTATATGCTTTATTACAGAAATACTAAAATCTAAAAGTTTTTCAACCTACAATATCCGCAAAAAAGCACAAGAAAGCCACAAACAACCATTCACCATCCACCAATAAATCAAGAGAAAATCCTTGGATTTTTTCATTTTTGTTGCAGAAATGGTTGATGTACCAATATCCATAGGCTATACAGAAAATCAAAACAGGAAGATAATGGGTAAAAAGCCCCAGAAGTATCGATATTGCAAGCCATGGCATGAGTGATGAGTGAATAGCAAGCAAAAGTTTTTTAGTTTTTGATCTTCCAACAGTAACTGGAATTGTTTTAACACCGCTTTTTTTATCTCCTTCTATGTCTCTTATATCGAATAAAGTTGTGTTTACAAAGCTTTTAATGAAAAAAAAATAAAGGATTAACAAAATAGATATTTCAGAAAATTTATTTGAATAAATCGTTGGGAGGAACGTTGCACCAACTGTCCAGCCTAAGGCGACGGTAACGCTTTTAACAGCAAGTAAATTTTTCAATCGAGGGATTTTGGAGGATATTTTCATACTATAACTAATTCCAGCGCACAGAGGAAATAAAAGAACGAACATGGTCAAAAAATTTACTAAAAAGCCTAATAAAAGAGCAATAAAATATGATAGTATTGATAATAACAAAAGTAGTCGCTCATTATTTTTAACATAATCTGCTCTTTCAGGTAGATTAATCGAATCTTCTTCTTTATCAGTGAATCTGTTTAAGTTATATACAGCAAAAACAACAAAAAACGTGGCTAAAAGTAAATTTAAGTTGGGAGATATATTAAGTAATAAAAAAGAGAAATAAGTCTTCAAAAAGCCATTTATTGCTATAAATAAAGAACTTACGACTAAATAAGATATAAACTTCTCAAAAAGTTTCTCATAGCTCCACTTTTTCTGCTTGGTTACGGTAATACTCAAACAGCTTATTGCCCCAAACAATTGCTTTTTCATTATAACTGATTAAATCTTTAGTGGGATCATATGTCCCCTCGATTAAGAATAATCCTAAGGAAATGAACCTATCAGTAACAGTAAAGGCAATTTTTATGTCTTTGTCAGTTTTCCATATTTTGAGTCTCTTTTTTGAAATTAATTCTTTCAAATCCCTAAAGCTTTCTGGATCAAGTACATCAATCGTTTTCTTTAATATTTCGTTAGTTAATACGAGTTCTACGTTAATGCCTTTATCAGCTATATTTTTGAATAGTTCTACATAATCGGGGAAAAAATGGAAGAAATACCTTTTATTTCTTTAGATCCTAATAGCAACTGGGCATAGGTTCCATGTGGTTTGAAAATATCTGTAGCTTCAGCTTCCAAAAGAACGGAATCACTCAAATCTCCAATGTTTTTAAGCAAATCTTCAGGAATCCCCTCTATTATATGATCCAACCATAACTTTTCATATCTGTTTACTGCAGCGATTGTCTTCATCACATCTATCAGTTTAAGGGTAAGGATCTTTCCGATTTGTGATAGAAAATAATATTCACCTTCTTTGAAGACGAGATTCTGTTTTTCAAGTTCACTCATGGCATGCAAGATGGTAGATGATCTTAAACCAAGCTCATCTCTCAGATCGCTTAGATTCTTCGTCCCCTCATTTAGACTTATCATAATCTTTATCCGAACGCCGGATATTGCAAGAAACTTCAGGCCGCCTTTTACTTCTTCATACAGATTGTACATGCTGCCCTCATATAACATATTATTTTGTTTCATGCTTTTACCTCCCCGTTAATATTTCTTACTAACAACAATATTGCTCTGTCTGAACAAAGTTTAAATAGTATTACGTTTGTTACCATGAGCAATGTTGTCCTGCCCTAACAAATTAAATTATCAAAAGAATTTAAATAACTTTAAATAATATTATAAAGATATAAAAATATACTGCTTTATAAATTATTGGTAAATGTCGAATGGGATCTAAATGCCGGAATACCGCTATAAGGAGTTTTTGCATGCGTTATGGAATATAGAAGTTAAAGCTATTAGAACTGGGGACTAAAATGGAAGAAAATATTTTTTATCTGGATAAAGAGGGAAATAAGCATCTTAAACAGAAAAATATATCGGATCTTCATGATTCCTTCATAAAAGAGACGCCTGTGTTCACATCTAACTTTCAGAAGAGAGATACCTTGATTCAAACCTTTGCAGAACGCTTTGAAGACAACATAAAACCCAGATTCATGAAGGAAGTAAAACTTCAAGGAGAAAGGATGAAGGATCCAGAGGCTGTATTTAACAGTTATGCTTCATGGCTATTAGAGCTGTTATCTGAGCTTGGTATAAAGATCAAGACAACAAACAAAGGATCTGAACGTTACTTCGATCTCCTAAATTGCCCATGGATAGATGAAGCGAATAACAATCCAATATTCTGTCATATATGCCAAGCAATGATTTTGCGCAGTTTCACCTGGACGTCCCTCAAAGGGAATGTCGAGCAGACCTCCAGCATAGCAGATGGTTCAGGAACCTGCAAGTTCAAATTTAATATTGTTCCTTTGTCAAAAGGAATCGATCTATGACATCCAAGGGTTCAAAGTGCTTAATCAAATTCTATGATCCCATCCAAATGTTTGACGTGGGATTGGAAATTAGTGCTTGATCTAAAATGGTTAAACTAATTAGATGCAGGCTAACATACTTGTGGGGAAATAAATCTCTTAGGGAGGTAATATGATAGATGCCCATATACATGCTGATACAAGACCTTATGAGGATTTTGGGAGGATGGTGATAGCTGGTATAGATACAGCCATAACTTGCAGCCATGATCCTCTGAGGATGACCACATCGGATGTTGTTTTTGATCATTTTCAACGTCTCCTGGACGATGACATTTCAAGAGCGGCAGAAAATGGGTTGAAGTTATATGCAGCGTTAGGTATTCATCCAAGAGGTATTCCAAGGGATTATGAGAGGGTGCTTAAAGAACTGCCATCTTATCTGAAAAATGAGGATGTTGTTGCAATTGGAGAGCTAGGACTTGAATCTGGCTTAAAATTAGAAGAGGAAGTTTTAAAAAAACAACTAATTCTTGCTGAAACCCTTAAAATGAAAGCAATAGTCCATACACCACGCGAAAATAAAGAAGAGATAACAAAAATCATAATTAGGATCATAGAGGAGTTCACAGATCCATCCATGGTTTTGGTGGATCATGTGGATCAAGAGATAGTAAATTATCTTATTGATTTTGAGGGGATGCTGGGTATTACAATTCAACCCAAGAAGATGACTCCTGATGAAGCGATTCAATTGATATATGAATATGGTTCTGATGGATTTATATTAAATAGTGATATGAGCTCTTCACCCTCAGATCCTCTATCCGTCCCAAAAATGGTCCATAAAATGAGGCTTTCTGGATTCGATGATAAGGACATAAGGAGGGTTTCATATCTAAATGCATCAGAATTTTTTAGAATTTAAATTAAGTCTTGGAATCCCTCTTGCACCAAATTTTTCCACACAGTGGGATGCTATCAGATTTGCAAAATCCAGACAATCCTTTAGTTTTCTGCCTTTAATAAAAGAAGCAACAAAACCGGCTGCAAATGCATCTCCTGCCCCAGTTGTATCTACAATCTTAACCTTTTTTGCAGGGGAGTGAATCATGCCTTCTTCTGTATAAAGATTTGCTCCATCTCCACCAAGAGTCACGATAACCATACCTACACCTAAATCCAGAAGCATCCTAACCCCTTCTTTAAGATCAGCACCAGTTAGGAGACTTAATTCCTTTTTGTTCAAAAAGATCATATGGGCTTTTTTTATGATCTTGGCTAAAGAATCTATTCCAAATGAAGAGAGTATTGCTCCCGGGCTTAAGGATAGCAAATTCGCATGTTTTGATGCATCTTCAACCACTTTTTTATACATCTGTGTGATGTGGAGTATTTTTGAGGATTTTATATACCTTATATCTTCTTTTTTTAGGCGAAATTTTTTGTTTGCACCTATAAACGTATACATGGATCTTTCGCCATGTGGATCAACAGCGATAAAAACCATTCCAGTTGGTTCATCGATCATAAGGAGCCTTTCTGCGTCAACTCCTTCTTTTTTAAGTTCTTCGAGGGACCATCTGCCGAAATAATCATCTCCAACTCTTGCTATGATCCCAGACTTTATATTAAGCCTTGAAAGTCCGACTGTGAAGTTGGATGCTGAGCCTCCGCCAGATATAATAAGTTTCTCAACATCTACTTCATCATCAGGTTCTACAAATCTTGAAACTCTGGTAATAAAATCAATGTTACACGCGCCAAGTCCAACAACATCAATCAACAGGCACCACTTCTTGTTTATTTGATCAGAAGAAAATCAGAAATACTATCCTTTTATTAATTTTATCAATCTGGCCATGATTCCTTCTTTGTCAGGTTCAATGGATCGATAATGTTCCCCAACAAGGTCAGCAGCAAGTTGCATGATAGCATCACTTGTTGGAGAAGAGGGATTGATCTCAACAATTGCTTTTCCAAGAGCTATGGATCTTTCGATTTCACGATCATAGGGGATCAAACTGAGCATTGGAATCTCAAGGATGGATACTATTTCATCAACTGACAGGAGGAACTCATCATCATGCCACATGTTCAAAACAAATCCAAGAATTCGGATATCCAAATGCTCAAGAAGAACTCTGATTTTTAGGGCATCTGCGACAGATGAAATGGTGGAACTTGTGAGGATGATCATCTCAACATCTTCAGGGAGTCCAGAAAAAACCTTTGTGTCGATTCCAGGAGGCATATCTATGATACAAATATCTCCATATTTTACAACTTCTTGCATGATTTTGCCTATTCCTTTTGTATTTATGTGTTTTAACATCTCAAGGGATATTCCTGTTGGAATGACATAAACTCCAGAATCTATTTCATAAATACATTCATTTAAGGATTTATTTTTAGCTAATACGTCATGAAGTGTTGCATCTGGGTTTAAGATCCCGGTTACGATATCTAAATTAGCCATGGCAAGATCTAAATCAAGCATTACAACATTTTTCTCAAACATTGCCAATGCCATTCCAAGGTTAAAAGTTAGCGTGGTTCTTCCAACGCCTCCCTTCCCTGAGGCAACTGCTATAACCCTTGTCATTTCTGTCATCTTTACAAAGTTTGTTATTCGACCTCAAACATGCATTCTACTACCTTCTTCCTAAAAGACCATCAACTAACCTTGTAATGACTCCTTTTTTATCAGGTTCGATGGGTTGATAATATTCTCCAATAAGATTAGCAGCAAATTGCATAATGGCATTGCTTGTGGGAGATTTTGGATTTTTTACAACGATCGGTTCGCCAAATGCAGATGCTCTGCTTACTTCTGGATCTTCTGGAACAATCGAAAGCACCGGCACCTCAAGAATTGCCTCAACTTCTTTAGCTGTTAGGAAGGTCTTATCATGTTGTTCCCTGTTTAGAATTACTCCAATAATGTTTACACCAAGTTTGTTGGCAACGATCTTTGTCTTTAGACTATCGCTTATTGATGGGATCTCTGGGGTTGTAACAAGAATCATTTCATCTGATGCTGCTATTGCTGTTAGGGCATCCTTTTCTAATCCAGCAGGGGCATCTATTAGGAGTATATCTGTATCTTCAACAAGCGTTTCTAAAGCCTTTTCAAGTTTTTCTAACTTGACCTTTCGCAAACCCTCAAGAGAGATTCCAGCCGGAACAACCTTTACTCCACCTGGTCCCTCGTATATCGCATCTTCTATAGACGCTTCTCCAGATAAAACATCATGAAGAGTTACAGATTTTCCTTCCATCCCGAGAATCAATTCTAAATTTGCCATTGCAATATCTGCATCTAATACAACTGTTTCTTTTCCAAAAATTGATAAAGCTACCCCTAAGTTTGCAGCTATCGTTGTCTTTCCAACTCCTCCCTTCCCAGAGGCAACTGCTATAACTCTTGTCATTTAGTACCTCCTAATGGATCTCTACATTTATCTTGAAATCATCTACAATTTCAGGATACTTTCTAAAACTTTTTTTTATTTCTATTTCCGTTATATCAACAATTTGTCTTTCTAAATTATCAAAATCCCGGGATTCCCTCACAATTCTGTATAAAAATCCCTTGGCCTCATATTCTGCAATTATATTTACAGTTCCAACCAGTCCTTTGGTGTTATCAAGAAATACCATAACTTCTGCTCCTTTAATTTTTGGTATTCCGAGGACAGATTTCTTGATTCTGTTGGTAAGCGTCAATTCAATTTTTTCAATGTCATCATCACTTATAAAACCACCTCTGTAGGATTCTAAAACGGCTTCAACATCTTCTTCATCAAGATCCTTTAGACCATACTTTTTCATGAGTTCGGATCTATCGAGGGGTTTAGTAACTTCCTCAGCTTCAGTAACTTCCTCAGCTTCAGTAACTTCCTCAGCTTCAGTAACTTCCTCAGCTTCA
>CAZLGO010000003.1:0-9295 GCA_964559295.1 uncultured Methanobacteriaceae archaeon | reverse complement strand
GTAACTTCCTCAGGTTTTTTAAGTTCTTCTATTATCTTATGAATGTCTGAATCTGGCTCCAATAAATATACTTTGTTCAATTCCATTGAAAAATCAATTTGGGATGGTTTAAGGTCAAAAATTTCAATTAAGGTGTTACTTTCATTTACAGCAGATATTATCTTTTCAATTGCATCTGCTTTTAGGTGTCTACCATAGGATGCAGCAACTTGTTTTCCTTCTTTAAATAGTAGATACCCTTCCTCAGAAGCACTAGCACTGGTTATTCTTATAAATCCATTGTGCCTGTTTTTTATCAGTTCGTCCAAAAGCTTGTGGAAATCCAGTTCATCAGCATAGGAAATCCTTGAGGGCTTTGTTATTGGTAGTTCCATTTTTACACCCATAATTAAAGTGCATCGCAGTTAAGATCACTTGATCGTTGAGTGCTATAGTTATATGTATCATGTCTTCATATAAAAAAGCTTATATAATATTGAGGATCATTTTCTTACAAGTTTGATCTCTGGAGGGGTGGCAATTATCACATTTTTTCCGTTTTTACAAAGTAATACGATCTCTCCACCCATATTTTCACGAATACTTTTTAATTTTTCTGCTGCCAATCTAAAATCATTTGGGTTGTCTTTTTCTAAATAGCTCATGTCAATTATGATGGGATTTTTCTCGTCGGCAATTTGGGCCATGGCGTATTCAATATCATCAATGTCCTTAGCTTTCATCAGGATTATTTCATAACGAGTGTGTTCTGGGATTATTATTGTCTCTGGTTCTTCCCTTTCTACGATCCCCTCTTCCTCTTCTAAACCAAGATTTTTTTTTATAAAGTCCAAAATATCTTTCATCTCCCGCATCCTCCTATATAGTCAACAATTACGTTGACCAATCTTGATGCTCCCCCATTTAAAACATCTACAGTAGGTAGTTTATATTTTTCTTCATATTTTAATATATCACTTTTATTGACAGAATTTCTCAAATTCAGGGAAATACCAACGACTTTTGTTGGTTCTACAGCCTCTATCGCTTTTATTTCATAAGCTATACCACGGGGCTTGCGATATGGATGTTTTGGTCTGTGACAGACAATTGCAGCATCTGGCATGGAACTTGTAAGTATGGCGGCTGAAAGACCCCTTGGATGGGGATTTTCCATTTCAGTAAGACTTGCTTGACTTTCAACAAAAATGATATCTGGATTATTTTTCTCTTCTATGTATTTTATAGCTCCCATAACTGCAGAAGCAACATCCATAGCTGAAAGACTCCCAGCTCTGAAATTTATGTCAATAGGTTTTTCAAGTCCCATTTCATCGGTTGAAATTATGGCTGCATTTAAACCTTCTTCTTTTGCAGCTTTTCCAAGCATTCTTGTTGTGGTTCTTTTTCCACATTCTTGGGAGGTACCCCCTATATAGATAACAGGCTTTTTTGGTTTGTAGTTTATCTTTGGTAGGATCTCTGTACATTTGGAGGGTGATATTCCAAATATATCGTCAATGACATCTAAACGCGGACTTATCTCTTTTATGATTACACCTTTTGCTTCTGCAAATTTTAAAAGGGACATGTTTTCTGAAATAGGAAGGGATCTGAAGGATGTTATTACATTTTTACCACTTTCTATAGCTTCAACAGCATATTTAAGTGCAGCTCCTTCAGCACCAATTGGTAACATTATAGCAACGCTTTTTGCAGCAGTTTTTTCAATGATTTTATTAAGATCTAAGGATATAACGCCATTGCAGAATTCTGTCCCCTGTTTTTTAGGATCATCATCTACAAAACCAACAGTCTCTATTCCTTCAAAGTTGGCAAATTTTTCTCCCCCTCCTCCACATCCAACAATTATAAATGGATTAAGCTTTTGAAGCTCTTTCACTGATCGTACATAGTACAACGGATCACTTCCTTTTTTGGAATGTTAATGACCTACACTACCTATTTATTTAATAAAAAATATAAGACATATATACATTAGTATATAAATCAATCTCTTGTTGGAGGCATAGTATGATAGATAGAATACTTAAAGATTTGGGCAGGATCAATGGAGTAAGTGGATCTTTGGTGGTTGGAAAAGATGGTTTGGTTATAGAAAGCGAAGTCCCCCCAGATATAGATTCTGAGCTTGTAGGTGCCATGGCATCAGCTGTTTTCGGTACAGCAGAAAGATCTGCAGAAGAGATGAAACACGAACCACTACAACAGGTTATGATCGAAGGTAACAGAGGTAAAACCCTGATGGTAGATACTGGAGAGGGGATTTTGGTTGTTATAACTGAAATAGATATAAATTTAGGATTAATTAGGATTGAAATGAGAAGAAGTGCGGAACGCGTAAAAGATCTTCTAACATAACGAAAGGCTAGCACTTCTTACAGGAAAGTATTACTGAGAGGATTCTATTGAGAAAACCCTATGTCATTTTGATAGGAAGTGCTTCAGGGATTGGAAAATCTACCATAGCTTCAGAGTTAGCCAAAGAATTAGGAATAAAACATTTAATTGAGACAGATTTTATAAGGGAGATAGTAAGAGGAATAATAGGTCCAGAATATGCTCCAGCTCTCCACAGGTCTTCTTTTGATGCATACATGGTCATAAGAGATAAACACAGATTTGAAGGGAATCACAATGGGCTGGTGAGTGCTGGTTTTCAAGAACATGTATCCTTCGTTATACCAGCTATTGAAAAGGTTATTAAAAGAGCTGTAGATGATTTTGATGATGTGGTGATCGAAGGGGTGCATTTAATTCCAGGTCTTATTGACATTAAAAAGTTTAGAAAAGATGCATCCATTCACCTTTTCGTGCTTACAGCTGATGAAGAGCTCCACAAGGAAAGATTTGTGAAGAGAGCAATGGAGATAAAGCGTGGAGGTAAACATTTAGAATATTTCAAGGAAAATAGAATAATAAATAATTACTTAGTTCAACAGGCTAAGGAACATGATATCCCTGTAATAGATAATAAAACCATTGATTGCAGCGTCAGGAGGATGCTCACCATAATAAGGGGCGTATGTAAGACTATAATGCTTAAACATCCAGTTGATCGATTGGGCGATGAAACAAATATCATATTAAAGTATGGTGGCAGAATAGTGGATGTTCTTTATTTCTTACCTGGTTTTAGAGAACCTCTAAAAAGGGAAGTGAACGTTTATGATCCAGAAGAAGCTAAACGCTTTATAGAATCCTTAGAAAAACATCCGAAAGAGAAAAGGGATTTAAAGAAACTTTATGAATTGGCGAATAACATTCACAGTCACAAGATTTGTGCTCCAGATGAAGAAAGTTTGAATAAAATGATAGAAGAGTTGGATAAAAAGGGATTTTTACTAAAAGAAGAAAAAGTGAATAAAGGGGAGAGAAAAGAATTTGAATAAAGTTGAAATGGATTTCCTGTTGTAAAAAATTCCCATGGAATTTTCGACGAAAATGGAAAATATCCTTTATTCATAAGATATAACGGAATCTCTCATTATGTGTAGGATGTGCGGACATAATCACTCTGATTTTATATTTCTTGAGAAAAAGGATCCCGCAAGTTACTCTGAAATTAGAAAAGATAATCCTAATGCAAGGATCATAAAATCACAATCTACGACCATTAGAATTCCTGAATTTTGAATACTGGTTTTATTATGATAGAAAAATAGTTAAAACGCTGTGTATAGCTATAGGGTTTCTTCCTCCTCAATGTCCTTCAGCTTCAACGTCTTTTTAACATCTAAACTTAAAGCCTCGCAATCTGCTTTTATAGCTTCTAAATGCTTTAATATTCTCTTTTTTTCCTCGTTTATTCTCTCTATATTTTTGTAGGGGTATATGGACTCTTTCAACATCTCATATTCTATAGTGGCGTACGGATATTCGTTCAGTCGTTTGCAAACATTTACAAGGATCTCACCAAGAAACTTGTTCATCTCAACCTTTACCCTCTCTCTTATCATTTTGTCCCTGTCTAAGTTTTGTTTCATTAATCTTACAACTTCCGCTTTTGCAAATGGTAATTCTTCCTGTAACTCTTCTTCATGTGATTCTTCGCTCATTTAATTCCTCCAAATGAAACATAGATATGGAAATATTTGTGTATTTATCAACTACCTACTAACACATATCATTCTAATATTAAACGTCAATACATATAAATATATCCTAAATCAAGGCTTCCTATGCATCATGTTTGCAATTTTGTCCCTCGCAGCTGAATTTAGTTTAGATGATCTCAAGACTCATGTCCAATGCCCTTGCAGAGTGGGTAATGTAGCCTGTGGAAATTATGTCCACGCCTGTTTTAGCGTATTCAACAACATTATCTGGTGTTATACCACCTGAAGCCTCAATTATAACTTTTTTTCTCAGATCTTCATTTTCAAGTGCCACCAAAACATTTTTTATTTCGCTTGGCTTCATATTATCAAGCATTACAATATCTGCACCAGCACCTGCAGCGTCAATCGCATCAATTTTGGTTTCAACCTCCACTTCGATTTTTTTTGTAAAACTTACATTTTTTTTAGCTTTTTTTACAGCTTCTACAACGCTGCCAACTATTGCGATATGATTGTCCTTTATCAAAACACAATCATCTAACCTGTATCTGTGTGTATCTCCTCCTCCTATCCTGACAGCACTTTTTTCAAAAAACTGCAACCCAGGGGTTGTTTTGCGGGTGCATGCTATGCTTACATTTTCGTTTATATCTCTTGCCTTTTTTACCATCTGTGAAGTTATGGTAGCTATACCGCTCATTCTCATGAGAAAATTTAAGACAACCCTCTCAATACTTAGGATAGATCTTGCATCCCCGTTTATGTACATGATAACGTCGCCTGCTTTTAAATCATCTCCATCCTGCTTTTTTGGGGTTGTTTTGATATTAAATTCCCTAAAGATCATGTCTGCTATTTCAACTCCTGCCATGATCCCATCTTTTTTGCATATGATCTTAGCTTTGGTTTTAAGATCCTGCGGGATCAGTGCATTGGTGGTTATATCTTCAAAACCTATGTCATCATATATCATCTGCTTTAGGGTGCGGTTCATGGTCTTCTCCTCCTGTGATTATATAGAGAGAAAGATATAAATGTTGATGTCGAAATCGTGGAGCTCATGTTTTAGGGTATAAATGTTGATGGTGAGATCATGGAGTTGATATTCTTGGGTACATCCTCTGCCCTTCCAACAAAGTATCGGAACCATTCAGCAATAGCAATAAAGGACTTTGGAGAGGTTTTATTGTTTGATTGTGGTGAAGGTACCCAGCGGCAGATGTCTAAAATAAAGATAAGTCCGATGAAGATAAACAAAATATTCATAACCCATTTTCATGGGGATCACTTTTTAGGGATTCCAGGCATCATCCAATCTATGGGATTTAGAGGTAGAAATGAACCGCTACACATATTTGGTCCTCCCGGGCTTTTTGAGATTACAGAACATATGATGAGTTTAGGATACTTCACCCTTCCTTTTGATATAAATGTCCACGAGGTCAAAAAAGGCATCGTTGTAGAAGAGGAGGATTACAAAATAAGTTGTTGTGAGACTGATCATGTGATTCCGAATCTTGCGTATTGTATAGAGGAAAAACGCATGCCAAAGTTCCTGCGAGAACGAGCAATAGAACATGGGGTAAAACCAGGGCCTGATTTTGGGAAACTTCAGCGAGGTATTCCTGTAAAAGTTGGCTCTAAAATAATAAAGCCTGAATATGTGTTAGGGGAGGAAAGAAAAGGAAGAAAGATTGTTTATTCTGGTGACACAAGACCATGTGATCAGATGATCAAATTTTCAAAGGATGCTGATATCCTTATACATGAATCTACTTTTGAAGATAAATACGAGGACAAGGCATATGAAACAGGTCACACAACATCAAAAGAAGCTGCAAAAATAGCAAAAAAGGCAAATGTTAAAAGGCTGATCCTAACACATATAAGTACAAGATACAAAAAAACAGACCTCTTGATGAATGAAGCTAGGGAAGTATTTGAAAATTCAACCGTTGCGGAAGATTTCATGAAGATAGAGGTGAAGCGTAATGAAGATTGATTTATCGCTTATGGATTTGATTACCATAGCGATTACATTAATAGCTGCTTTTTTGATCATAAAACTAACGTATCACTTTATCAAAAAAACAGGGTCGCGTCTTGAGATCGATACAACGGTAATTCAGGTCCTCCAGGAGATCGTAAAATACACCATTTATGTTATTGCGCTTACAATAATTCTGGGAGAATTGGGAATTGATGTAACTGCAATCGCTGTGAGTTTAGGAATTGCAGGAGTTGCAGTTGGCTTTGCATCACGGGATATCATATCAAATTTCATTTCAGGACTTTTTATATTAGTAGATAAAAGTTTTAAGGTAGGAGATGTTATAGAAATGTCAAATCAGAGAGGAAGGGTCATTAAAATGGCTTTTAGAATTACGACGATAATTACTCCTGATAAAAGGATTATCACCATTCCAAACTCTCTTTTTTCGAAAAATTTATATCTGAATCATACAGCATCAGAAAGAAGAAGGGTGGATCTGGACATAATAATACCCTATGAGATGAAACTTGAGGATGTGATAAAATCGCTTGAAGATGCTGCAGCAAGATGTAGATGGACTTTAGATGAACCTAAACCTAAAGTCCTAATAAAAGAACTGTCAGATGTGGGCGTAAAGGCTGTATTGGAAGCATGGACAGATGATCCATGGAAGGTAGCAGAATACAGATCTTCCCTTGCAAAGGAAGTAAAAGGACTTTTGGTGTAGAAAATGCTCAGGTATAAGTTTTTATCCGTTGCAATTGTTTTAATATGCATTATTTTTTCTCTAAAAATATTTGCGGTTGGTTATGACCAATTACAAGAATTACGTTCGTTTCGGGATGCCGAGGATCTTTATGAGAATAAAGCAAACACAACCATGAACATAACAAGTTCTGTAAGCGTAAGCCATGGATCGGGCGAGAAATTTCATATGGCAAAACTCTTAATCCCAAAGATAGGTTTGGAATGTTGGATACGCTCTGATACTGTAAATGCGTATGAGTCTGTCTATCACTATCCAGAAAGTGTCTATTTTGGACAAGGTGGGGAATGTGGGCTATTGGGTCATAGAACAACATATTCTGCTCCTTTTGGTGAAATATACAAATTGGAACCTGGAGATCTTGTGATAATAAATGATTTTATAACATCGAAAAAATACACCTATAAGGTTGTCTCAAATGGCCATATAAAATGGGATTATAAGGAAAATCCAATTAGATTTGAGCAAGGTGGGGAACCGAGACTGATTTTGGTTACCTGTTATCGAGAAGGTAGTAGTAAAGGTGCTTGGATGACCCATTGTAGTCTGGTGTCTACCCAGTCATTGGATTAACCCATAAAACACCAAAGTATGTAAATATTAATTATTAATAATAACAAACCTTTAATATAAAGATGTTTTGAACAATCTTTCAAGAAATCGATTATTGGTACAGGAACAACCCAGGAAGCGATATCACCCATTAAAACCAAATATTCCCTTAAAGGCTATCAAAAACACCAAGCAATAGGCTTGATTAAAATTTAGATTTTGAATGGATCTATTAAATAAATTGGGGGGTTTAAAATGGTAAAGATAGAAATAGATGAAGATGCGTGTGTTGGATGTGGGTCTTGTGTGGAAGACTGTCCAAACGATGTCTATGAATTAGACGAAGAGAAGGGAAAATCTCAAGTTGTAAAGGAAGAGGACTGTATGGCGTGTCTGTCATGCCACGAAATCTGTCCTTCCCAAGCAATGGAACATAGAGACGTGCATGTGGCAAAACGGCTCTATATCGACAGAAAAGTGAATAGTATATTGGAAAAAATAATATAAGGGGATTTGGATATGGAAATTGAAAGGGAAGAAGTAAAAGGCATTTTTAAGCCTGAGTTAATTCCTAAAGAGACTGGTGGAGACATAGATGACTACGAAGAAGCTTTACATGTTCTCATGAAATTTGTGGGATCCATGTCAAATGCCTTAGAACAGGTTTCTGGTCGGGGTGCAAATGCAATTGTATACCAAGCAGGGCGGAGAATGGGCCACGAAGCCGGCAAGCTAATGGAGAAGACCGACGACCTTGAAAAAGCCATGACGGAATTAAGTGAGATTTTGGGGATAGAATTTTATTTTGAAATGTGGAAACCATCAGATCAGGCAGACTATACCATTGAAAAGGGTGACGAGACAATAGTAAAACTCTTATTTATGGATTGCGTTGTAAGACAGACTTTGCGAAGGACAGGCCTTCCTCAAAAAGGACCACTCTGTTATCTCCTATACGGATATGTGGTAGGTGCAGTTGAGGAGGTCATGGGAATTAAAGGAAAGCTTGATATAGATCATGTTGGACCCAATGCTTGCCTTAAAACCCTGACTATAAAATGGGGTGGTAAATAATGGTAAAACTCGCTATAGAATGGCTTGCAAGCTGCGCTGGCTGTGAAATCTCAATTCTTGATCTGCATGAGGAAATACTGGATCTGCTTGAAGGGGCTGAGATAGTCTATGCACCTGTTTTAGTGGATGTAAAGGAGGTACCTGATGGTATAGATATAGCAATAGTCTCTGGTTCCGTCAGGAACGAAGAGAACAGGGAAAGATTAGAAGAACTGCGTAAAAAATCCAAGACATTGATTGCCTATGGAACCTGCGCATGTTACGGTGGTATAACAGGAATGGCGGATCTTTACAATCCGGAAGATGTAACTGCAAGGATCTATTCAGACAATCCAAGTACAGAATCAGCCGATGTTCCATCTGAAGTTGTTCCAGAGCTTTTGCCTATAGTTCACCCTGCAGGAGATCTAACAGAGGTTGATTACTACATACCTGGATGTCCTCCAAAGGAAAGATTGATTGGAGATATATTGATTCCACTTGTTAGGGGAGAGTTCCCAGATGTACCTAAAAAGAGTGTATGTGCAGACTGCAATCGTAGAATGGAGCATATAGAATTTGATAAAATATACAGGAGGATTGAAGGAGATCCAGATCCAGAAAAATGTTTCCTAAGCCAAGGTTATGTATGTCTCGGTTCTGTAACATTGGGAAGATGTGGATCATTGTGTTCAAATGCAGGTGTTCCATGCCATGGGTGTGGTGGTCCATCTCTTGATGTTATAAGGGAGCCGAGTCACGACATATACAATGGAGTGATAAAAAGAATTGCTCACCTTTCCAAGATGCCAGAAGAAGATGTTGAAAAGCAACTTTACGATATTGGACACGTTATTTATGGTTTTGTAA
>CAZLGO010000002.1:0-49045 GCA_964559295.1 uncultured Methanobacteriaceae archaeon | reverse complement strand
CAAAATGAAGTTATAAGAATTCTCAGAAAATCTCAGAAAATCTAGCACCTTAAATCTAGAATCTCAGATTCAGAGGATTCTGCAAAACATCTTTACCGCGAAAAACCAAAATATTCCATACATTAGCTTCATTTTCATCCAAAATCATTTATTTCAGTTACTTTCTTACCAAATATTTTCTGAGCTCCTCTGCGAAAAACATAATGGGAATGAAAAAAGCTACATAAATCCATTCTGTGATTCCAAGTGCGGTGGTGCCAAATATTTCTTGTAGATAGGGTATATAGACTATAGCCAGCATAACAGCAATTTCAAATAAAATACCTCTTATTATCCATTTATTGCGGAAAACTCCAATCTTGAAGGTGGAAGTTCTCGTGGTCTGGCATCCCAGTAAGTTTCCAATCTGGGCTGATACGATACCAACAAACACCATGGTAGTTGCTTTTATGTACAGAGGATCTGAAAAGGCAAGAGACTGTCCAAACTGCCACCCACCATTGTAAAGCGTCCAGAAGTATCCGGAAATAACAAGCAGAGCTTCTATGAATCCCAGAAAAATATATCCTCTAAAGATAACAAATAAGTTTAGTAGCCTTTCTTTTCTGGATCGAGGTGGTCTGTCCATCACATCCGATTCTGCAGGTCCCATACCAAGCGCCAGCGCCGGTAAAGTATCGGTTCCCAAGTCGATTGCAAGTATTTGCATAACTGTAATTGGAAGTGGAATTTTAAATAAAACCATCAAAACAAATGGAAGAATTTCAGCTGTCTCGTGGGCAAATATATATGTTATGAATTTTCTTATGTTTTCGAATATGGTCCTGCCTTCCTTTATAGCAGAAACGATTGTTGCGAAATTATCATCTGTCAGCACCATATCAGAAGCTTCTTTGGCAACATCAGTACCTGATATACCCATTGCAACCCCTATATCAGCCTTTCTAAGCGCTGGAGCATCGTTTACACCGTCTCCTGTCATGGCAACGATCTCTTCTTCATGTTCAAGTATGGACGCAATCCTCATCTTATGCTCTGGAACAGCCCTTGCAAATATCACGTTACATTCATCTCTAAGTAACTGAAGAACCTCATCATCAGACATCAGATCAAGTTCCTTTCCCTTTATTATTCTGCACCCGTTCTCTACAATTCCAACTTCCTGAGCTATAGCCTTGGCTGTAAGGCCATAATCTCCTGTTATCAGGATTATTCTGATTCCAGCACGGTGGCATTGTTCAACTGCATGGCGGACTTCAGGACGGGGAGGATCCTGCATTGCCATCATTCCTGTGAAAATCATGTCCTGTTCAACCGTCTCTGGTCTGTAATCATCAAAATCATTTGGAAGGTCCTTGTAGGCCATTGCTAGTATCCTAAGCCCTGAAGCTGCAAGTTCGTCATGTTTTTTTATTATTTTTTCTTTATCATCTTCAGTGAGAGCTCGAACCTTACCATCTATCGATATTCGATTACAGAGAGCTATGATCTTTTTAGGGGCTCCTTTTACATACGCTACCTTTTTGTCTGGTTTTTGGTGTATCGAACTCATTGATTTTCTTTTAGAGTCAAATGGAAGTTCAACTATTCTGGGTATCCTTTTTAACTCTTCTTCCCAATCAAAACCAATTTTACGGGCGGCAACAAGTAAGGATGCTTCTGTGGGATCCCCTAATATTCTCCATGTCTCTCCCTCTTTAGACGGTTCAATAAGTGTAGCATCGTTACAGAAAGCAGCGGTTCTTATGAGCAACTTGAGTTCCCTGAACTCCCTATGGTTGATCTTCTTACCTTTGTGAAGAAATTCTCCTTCAGGCTCATAACCAGCTCCGGTGACATCGATTATCTCATAAGGTATCCAAATTTTTCGAACGGTCATTTCATTTTTGGTTATAGTACCTGTTTTATCTGTACAGATTATGGTCGTGGAACCCAGGGTCTCAACACTTGAGAGGCGCTTTATAAGAGCGTTTTTTTTGACCATTTTCTTGGCAGAGGCTGCGAGAGCGAGTGTTACCGTAGGAAGAAGCCCTTCTGGAACGTTTGCCACCATCAGTCCTATTGCAAAGATGAATCCAACAGTCAGTGGTAAATTCACAACCCATATATTCACCGCGAAGAGAACAACACCCATTAAAATTGCAATTCCAGCTATTACCTGTGCTAATTTATTTATCTGCTTCTGTAAAGGACTTGGTTCTTCCTTCACAGTCTGTGTAAGGGATGCTATTTTGTTGAATTCTGTGTTAACTCCGGTTGCAAAAACCACAGCACGCCCCGAACCTGCTACAACGCTGGTACCTGCAAAAACAAGATTTGGCATTCCAAAGTAACTATGATCTTCCTCTTCTATGGCATCCGATATCTTACGTACAGGTCTTGATTCACCTGTAAGTGTTGAGTTGTCCACCTTCATCTGAAATGCTTCAACAAGCCTTGCATCAGCTGAGATATTATCTCCTTCCTCTAAAACGATGAGATCTCCAGGTACAAGTTCTGTTGCTAGTATTTCTTCTTCCTTACCTTCCCGGATTACCTTTGCATGGAAAGGTAGAATCCTTTTGAGAGCTTCTGTTGCTTTTTCTGCCTCATACTCCTGCCAAAAACTAAAAATAGCATTTATTATGATTACTGCAATTATTGCAAATCCGAGTTGGGGCGTTCCAGCAATAAAAGCCAGTATACCAGCAGCCCACAGAAGCAGGGCGAGGATATGATAGAAATTTGCTAAAAATATGTAAATAAGAGGGGTTTTTTTGACTTCTTCTATCTGATTGGGTCCATATTTTTGAAATCTTTTCTTTACTTCATCTCTAGTCAGTCCATCAGGTGACGTGGCCAGTTTTTCATATACAGCTTCCTGAGTGAGTTTGTATATTTCTTTCATAATTATCCGTTTACAGATGAAATTAACCTCTCAGCCTAATAAAATTCAAGTTGTTTTTATGTGTCTTTGAAGATATAAACATGGGGTTTTATATGGAAGCTGATGTTGTAATAGTTGGGGCAGGACCTGCAGGACTTCTTGCAGCGGACAGGTTATCTGACCATCTTAAGGTTATTGTGGTCGAAAAAGGAAGAGGTATGGACGAAAGAGAATGTTTAGCTCTTAAAAATGGAACATGCAGAAGATGCTCCCCCTGCAACATAACAGGAGGGCTCGGAGGAGCTGGTGGACTTTCAGATGGTAAACTCAATCTAAGACCAGATATTGGTGGCGATTTGGAGGAGTTTTTAAGCTCCAAGGAAGCGTGGAACATTGTAAATGAGGTTGATGAGTTTTTCTTAAAACATGGGGCGCCAGAAGAACTCTACTCACCAAAAGAGGATGAAGTATCCGAAATTCTGAAAAAATCTGCTGCATCTGGAATAAGGTTCATCCCAATAATCCAAAGACACATAGGTTCTGATAAAACTGCAGATGTTATAAATTCCATAAAAAGGGAATTAGAAGAAAAAGGTGTTGTTTTTTTACTCGAAACAGAAGCTTTAGAGATTATTGTGGATGATAAAGTAAAGACGATCATTGCAAAAAACAGGAAAGGTGAATTCGAGATAAAATGTAGCTACGCAATAGCAGCCCCTGGAAGAGTGGGAGCACGTTGGCTTTCAGATCAGATGTCAAAACTTAAGATTCCAGTTAAATACAATCCAGTTGACATTGGTGTTAGGGTTGAGGTACCTCAGATTGTTATGGAATCCATAACCCAAATAAACTGGGATCCTAAGTTTCATATAATAACAAAAACCTACGATGATTTTGTAAGAACCTTTTGCGTCTGTAACAGGGGATTCGTTGTTGAAGAGGTTTATGATAGTTTTATTGGTGTAAATGGTCATTCAATGCGTGAGAGGAAATCTGGAAATACCAATTTTGCATTTTTAGTGAGAGTTGAACTTACAGAGCCCATTGAAAATACATCTGCCTATGCCTTTTCAATTGCAAGTATATCAACAACTCTTGGTGGTGGGAAACCCATCGTACAGAGGCTTGGTGACCTTAGGAGAGGTAGAAGATCAACCTGGAGACGTATAGAAAGAAGTAACGTTGTCCCAACGTTAAAGCACGTAACCCCTGGAGATATTGCAATGGCATTTCCCCATAGGCTGGTTGTGGATATCATAGAAGGTCTTGAGGCATTGGATAAGGTCGTTCCAGGCGTTGCATCTGATTCCACGCTCATTTATGCTCCAGAGATAAAACTGTATGCCATGAAGGTTGATGTGGACTCTGGAATGAGAACAAAGATTGATGGCCTCTACGTTGCAGGGGACGGTGCAGGAGTTTCAAGGGGGATAGTTGGGGCTGCTGCAACTGGTATTTTGGCCGCAAGGGATATTTTAAGGAAGATTTAGATTAATTTCATGGAAATAATGGTGAAACCATGGTAAATAATAAGAATTTTAAAATTACAAAAATTTTATTTACTGTTCTTATTATTGTTATAATTGCAGAAGCCTCGTTGATTTATATTTATAATCCCTATAGAGGAGTTAAATGCCCTAACTGCAATTCTACCAACACAAAAATTTGGGCAACTGATGAACCAGAACTTGAATATAAATGTTTAAACTGCGGGGCATATTTTTTTGAAAGTGGATATATTTTTGGATATGATGAAAAGATAAATGAAGAATATAAAAAGGAAAATGAATGCCAACCAAAATAATAATTCACAAAATTAACACAATTCAGGTACAAGAACCTTTAAGAGATTTAAATCCTTGAATTGATATTTATGGAAGGAATTTAATGAACAAAATAAAAAAATCAATAAATAACATAAAAAACAGCGAATTTGCAGTTAAATATTTGAATATCATTCTTGCGGTGGTTATTGTATCGATGATTGCTGTTTTATCTATATTTTTGAAAAAAGCTTCCTTCAATTTTTTAGGTTTTGATTTAGCAGTGGCTGTAGTTATTTTACCTTGCATCTTCGGAGGAATATTGGCTGGTTTTATAAGAGGTGGAATCCATGGTATTCTCGGTGGAACCATTGTAGGGGCCCTATCCTTCTGTATATGGGTTGTATTGTATTCTACACTTATCAGCCTTATTACAAGCCCAGAACCCTTTAGCTTTGTATTGATAATTTTTTGGGGCCCTGTTTTCTTACTGATTGGTGGGGTTTTGGGAGCTATTGGCAGTGTCATTGGAGTTATTATCAAAATGGTTGCTATCAAATCGTCAAGAAGCTAAAATAATCCCAAATCTTAAAAATCCTGTTTCTTTAGTTACTAATTGACGATATTATCTACAAATTATACTTATAATATCACTATCCTCAAGCTCATAATCACTGCTTATCCTTCGCCCACTTCGAGCATCAACAGCATGCATGAACTTCTCACCAATTTCGGTGTGTATCACGTAAGCCAAATCCCTTGGCTTTGTACCTCTATCCACTAAAATAGCATCTGGAAGCACATTTCCATCTTTGTCACACAGTTTATGCTCATCTTCAACTGGGAAAACCACTATCATCTCTAAAATATCAAAAATTATTTTGTTTAAGGCTTCCTGAACTCCTGTGCTTCCATAATTTTCCAAAACATTTTTTCTGATGTAGTTGAGTGCTTTTTTTTGGTTTTCATTCAGCTTTTCGGGTTTTATGATCTCAAAATCAGAATCCCCAGGGAAATATTTTATAAAACCAGCTTCTGATGCCCTCCTTAAGGCTATTTCAGCTTCAGATGATGTAGGAACTACATTTTCATATTTTTCCTTTAATCGTTTGATGTTGTCTTCTGCAGCAGGAATATCTGCCTTGTTTGCAACTATAAGCATTGGTTTTGATCTGCGCAAGAGGACATCGAGGAACTCTATGATATCAGAATCCTCCCATGTGTGATATTCCGCTTTTAAAGCTTTTTTTGCTTCTACGATATCTTCTAATTTTATACCAATACCACTGAGCTGTCCATGCAAAACCTTTGAAAAATCTAACTTCTCAGAAAGGGCTTTCCTTATCAATTTGTTCCAGTTTCTCCTTAGGATACCAAAAAGCCACATTGTTATTTCGTGTTCTAAAAACTCAACATCGACTAATGGATCATGTGATCCTACCTCACAAGGTCTTCCCTCTTCATCAGTGGAACCTGAAGCATCTATGATGTGAATAAACGCTTTTGCCTGTCTTAAATCATCTAAAAATTTGTTTCCTAAACCTCTGCCCTTATGAGCATCTGGAACCAATCCTGCCACATCCAAAAGTTCTATTGGGATCATTCTCCTCCCATCTGCGCATTTTGAATTTTTTGGATTGCATACAACATTTAATTCATTGCAAGGACACTTTGTTACAACATAACCAACTGCTTTGTTTGTACTGATGGTTGTAAATGGATAACTTGCAACTTCTGCATCAGATAATGTTGCAGCGTTAAAAAAAGATGATTTTCCAACGTTTGGTTTTCCTGTTACAGCAATCTGAAGCATTTTATCGCCTGGAAATTAATTCTTTGATTATCTAATATCTATCCTGCTTATTTTTAATTCTTCCCTATGAATTTATCCAACGCACTTCAAAACAAATTTGGCTTTTTGGATCCTTTATCCTCTAAATCCAAAAGTTTTAGGTTCAACTTCCAAAGTCCAAATCAATTAGCTTATATTGATTAGTTTCTTGAGGTTTTTACAAAATTTATCTTTTATATCTTCCCATCAACTGACCTTCAGCCAATACATGCCCTTCCATAGCCCCTAATAGTTGATCTTTTGTAGCTCCAGCCTCAAGATCTATCTTCGCATTCAATGCATAAAGTTTAAAATAGTATCTATGCGTACCACCGGGAGGACATGGTCCTCCATAACCTATCCTGCCAAAATCGTTCAGACCTTGCTTTGCACCATTTTTAAGCATCATTTGGGTTGGTATGCCCTCAGGTAGCTCTCTGGTGTCAGCTGGCAGATTAAAGATAACCCAATGTGTCCATGTTCCTGCTGGTGCATCTGGATCTTCGCATATAAGAGCAAGACTCATTGTACCTTCAGGAACAGAATCCCATTCTAAAGGAGGAGAAACATCCACATCATCGCATGTATATTTTCTTGGTATCATGCCTCCTTGTTCGAAAGCATCACTTGAAATTTTTATTTCCATCCTTTTTCCTCCCTCTTTTTTTATACCTAAACCTGTAGAATTATTGGAGTTTATAAAATAAATACAATACCACACGATGAGAGTTATTAGATAGGTAATTTAAAAATGCATTAACATGGTAATTAGTCTAATAACCATCTTTTGTGCTTCTTTATTTTTAAAAGTCCTTCAACGTTAAAAAAACAACTCATTAAACGTTTTATTACAACTTCAAACTTAATGGCATGTTTTCAGAACTTTTTAGAAATTGCCATGATGAATAAACTGATCCTTCTTCATGCATAACTTAGGATACACAACGTCTATCCCATCATCTTTCAATTTAGCAAATTTTTCTTTTTGAGTTGTATGAACAGGATAAACCTTTTCAGGTTCTATTTCCCTTATCATGTTCAATATCTCAGGACCAGATGCATGACCAGATGCATGCATCTTGTACATCGAAAGATTAAAATGCCGGAGCCAATTTTCCACTTTCTTATAATCAAGCGCCATCTCCTCGTCAAATGGCTCTGTCACAGATCTTATGTAGATTCCATTTTCTGGTTTTATATCAATCAATTCCTTAAGCTCAAAAAAATCGCATCTGAAGATGTACTGTTTTGGCTCTTCTCTAAGATCCTTGTAAGTGATGGTGTTGTCCCAGTCTAAAAAATCTCTCTCCCATTTGTAATAATCGGTTTTTACATGATAAGGATCTATCTTGGAAGATGGGACCCATCCCTCACCCTCAAAGCATGCGAAGGACTCATCTTCTAAAAGACCCCAGCCTTTTCTTGGGACGTAGACCGCCACATCGTCTATTTTTGGGTAATCGTGCTTGTGAAATAAACTTAGCATATATGCTTGCTTTAGGTTGACAACAAGTGTTCTATCAGTATCGTCTGCTACTTTGTAAAAGGTTAAAAGCCTATCTAAATCTCTTATAGGATAGTTTACAATAACAAGACCATTAAAATCAGAAATTACATTGGTGGCCTTTTCTTCTACGTATTCTTCCGTTATATTGTTTTCTTCTTCTATTCTTGTACCTTCAGAAATCATAACCGTTGGATTTGTTTTTCGAGCTTCCGCTACAAATTTTTTTGTATGTTTTGGTTTTCTGCCATGAAATCTAAAGTCTCCAGTATATACTATTGAATCATTACCATTTTCAACGATGTAGGAAGATGCACCTGGGAGTGAATGATCAACAGGTGCACTTTTTATACTAAAGTCTCCAATCTCAAAGGTTTTGTATGGTTTTATTATTCTGATATCCCGCTCTACTTTGGCTGCATCTCCCCTTAATCTTTTATGACCTTCCCTGTTTTTCTTATAGATAAAATGAAAATCTTTTTTAAGATGGAGCAAGTCAGTGAAAGGTACAGCACTTGTCTCTTCCAGGACCTTTAGGATCAGGTAAGACTCCTCTGTTACATATATAGGGATATCTTCCCGCAGATGATGGATGTATGATGAATGATCAGCATGAGAGTGGCTCAACAGGATCCCGTCAATGCATGGTTTCTTTTCATAAAAAAGTCCACAATGCTTGAGGTAATCCTCTCTGTACAATCCCCTCATCTGAGGTAGGAGTCCGAATTCCACAAAATCCAAGATTCCATTTGCCTTCCTTGGTTGTAGGAATTCAGAAAAGAACTTACCAGCTTGTGGAAAACTCATACCAAAGTCTAAAAACAAACTTGTGTTCTTATCTTTAACTAATATTTTATTTCCACCAATTTCGTCTACTCCACCATAAAAAGCAAGATTCGTCATATACCAACCTTTATTAGAGCTTGATCAACTTCTTTGAACTTTTCTTAAAAGTTCTTTGGGACGATCCTTTCTTTCAACCTTTTTTAAAAGGTTGATCAAAATAACTTTAACCAATTTTGTGAACTTTTCTTAAAAGTTCTTTGGGACGATCCTTTTTAAAAAGGATTGGATTATATAAGTAACAGTTCTTTAACATAAAACGAACGAATAATGATCCGGAGGTATTTACTTGAGCGATATAAAAATCAAAATTGAGAATATTGTAGCATCTGCTACTCTTGGAAAATCAATAGATCTTGCTAAAGTTGCTCCTGCATTGGAAAATGTTGAATATAACCCTGACCAATTTCCAGGTTTGGTTTACAAACTCAAAAAACCTAAAACAGCTGCTCTTATATTTGGATCAGGAAAATTTGTATGTACTGGTGCAAAATCAATAGAAGATTCAAAATATGCTATAAAAACAGCTGTAGATAAAATGAGAACGCTTGATTCTGATATCCCGGAAGATTTTGAAATAAAAATACAAAATATAGTTGCATCAGCAGATCTAGGAAAAACACTAAATCTTGAAGCCATTGCCATGGAATTAGAAAATACAGAATACGAGCCAGAACAATTTCCAGGTTTGGTTTATAGGCTTGATGAACCGAAGGTTGTGCTTCTTTTGTTTGGTTCTGGAAAGGTTGTATGTACTGGTGCAAAGAATTCTGAAGATGCTAAACTTGGTGTTGAAAGAACTATGGAGAAATTAGAAGAATTAGACTTGATATAGTACTTGGTGGTTTCTTGATTAAGGTTATAGTTTTTGATCTTGATAACGTCCTTATAGATGCTGAAACTATAGACGAGGTAGGCAAAAGGATAGGTGTTGGTGATGAAATTACAAAGATAACAGAAAAAGCAATGGAAGGAGATTTGGATTTTGAGTTTGCACTTAAAAAAAGAGTTTCTTTGCTTAAAGGAGCATCTTTAGGTGATATAGAAGATGTGATTGAGAAGATACCCCTCATGGAAGGGGCAGAAGACACCATAAGAGAGCTTAAAAGAAGAGGATACAAGGTAGCAACAATAAGTGGTAGTTTTAGAAACATAACAGATCGGATAAAAAAAGAATTGGATTTGGACTACGCATTTTCAAATGTTTTACATGAGAAAAATGGTGTTCTAACAGGAAAGGTAAGCGGTCCCATTATAAGTGAATGTTCAAAAGCAGATGCTTTGGAGAAGATAGCGAAAATGGAGAATATATCCACATCAGAATGTGCTGCGGTGGGTGATGGTGCAAACGATGTTTGTATGCTTAAAAAAGCTGGATTTGGAATAGCTTTCAATGCAAAACCTATTTTAAAAGAAATTGCAGATGTTGTAATCGAAAAAAAGGATTTAAGAGAATTACTACCTTTTTTTAAGTGATATTATGGATGAAATGGAAAAGCTAAGGCAGAGTGTCGAAAAACTTCTTGATGAGAAGAGAGAACATGAAAAAGAACTTGCTTTGCTTACAGAGGAACGAGACAACTTGAATCAAGATGCAAAGCAGTATAAACAACTAAGAGATGATCTTAACATTGCTTTGAAGGAAAAACTGGATAAAGCCATGGAATACAGAAAAAAGCGTGATGAAATCAATGAAAAGGTTGAAAAACATAAAAAAATGAGAGATAGCATAAACGAAGAGCTAAAAAACATGAAGTGGGCATCTGGAGGAGAAAACATATCAAAAACGGAAAATGAAATAAAAAAACTTGAAAATATAATAGAAACTAGAGTATTAGACATAAAAAAAGAAAATGAACTTGTTGCGAAGGTCATCGACCTGAGAAAAAAGCTTCAGAGGATGTATGAGGACGAAGAAATTCGCAATAAAGTGTATAAACTCAAAAAACTATCAAAATCACATCATAATAAGGTTATAAAACTTTCTGCAGATGCCCAAAAGATGCATGAGATGATGCTTGAATCTTTCCAAAGGGTCGATGATATAAGAAAAAAAGCAGACGACGCACACCAGAAATTTTTAAGATTTAAAAATGAAGCTTACAAAAAACACAGTGATTTAAAGGCAGTTTTAGATAATATAAATAAAATAAACAAAAATATTAGCGAAATAAATGAAAAAAAGCAAAATTTAGAATATGAAAGGATTATAAAAAATAATATCCAAGAAAAAGAAACAGCAAAGAACATATATCAAAAATTCAAGGAAGGTAGAAAACTAACAACTGAAGAGTTGCTGCTTCTGCAAAAACATGGAATCATATAACTGAACTTTTAGTAAAAGTTCACAAAAACTTCAGGATTCCGTCAACCTTTTTAGAATGTTGCAAAATTGCAATTGGAGATCTGTAAATTTCCTATGCCTAAAAATCTCGATTTTTGAGGGATTTTAAAAATTTGAAATGTAAGTTTTAACAATAACAAAAAACACTTTGATCAACCTTTCTTATAGGTTGTTTTAAGATGGATGGTGGATATGTGGAAAATTTCAACCCTGCTGAAGGTTATGTTGCGAAATATTTTACCATAAAAAGCTTTTATGTTGACAATGAGACCTTTTATTTTATCATATATGACTATGACAAAGAAAGCTTTGCCAAATTAATTGAAGATCTAAAGACAATAGGCTACGTCCCATTTTTAAGAAAATATGGAGCAGATTATAAAATAATCATTGCAAGAAAGCCAGAGTTTGGAAAATCAAACATATACATAAATATCGTTTTGTTTTTTGCAACCATTGCAACAACCATATATGCCGGATATAGCTTCGGAGGGAGTATAAAAGAGGGTATAGCCTTTTCGATTGCTTTGTTGAGCATAATTGGTACCCATGAGACCGCCCACTTTTTAGCAGCAAGAAAACATGGGGTTGAGGCAACCCTACCTTACTTTATACCGGCTCCCACATTAATTGGGACATTTGGAGCTGTTATAAATGTAAAATCCCCCATACCTGATAAAAATGCCCTCTTCGACCTTGGATTTAGCGGTCCTATGGCAGGTATTATCGTAACCATTCCTGTTCTTGTAATTGGGATATCTTTATCAGCAGTAGCTCCAATGCAAAAAGGGACTCTTCTTTTTTTCCCTTCCATTCTAATGTACATTATAACATACTTTCTATCTCCTGGGATTCCAGTTGGATATGTGCTGGAGCTTCATCCAGTAGCATTTGCCGGGTGGGTTGGTATCATCGTTACAATGCTCAACCTTATGCCAGTTGCATTTTTAGATGGAGGACACATAGCAAGGGCTCTTTTCACAGAAAAAATCCATAAAATATTCTCATACATTGGCATAATCATCACCATGCTTCTTGGATGGATTCCAATGGCATTGCTGATGATTTTGATCTTATTTATAACAAAAAAACATCAGGGTCCTCTAGATGATGTCTCAGGTTTAAGCAGAGGCAGAAAAGTTCTTGCTTTTGCAATCTTTATCATTTTTATCATGTCTCTATCTACAATTCCAATAGTATCTCTGTAAGGTGGTTATATGAAAGTTCATTACGAATGTGCCGAATGTCTTCTAAGGCAGGCAAGGGAAGCAATGGATCTTGCAACTTCTTCTGAGTCTTTAAAGATGGAAATCACAGAAAAGATCATAAGGATATTATGCAGCAAATTCCATAAAAAAACAGTTCCAAATGTCGTTGGAACCCAAATACACAGAATCATAAAAAAAGAAACCAAAAATCATGATCCATATGTTTACGAGCGTAAAAGAGGCAATGAGGTTGCCATGAAGTTTCTTCCAACCATAAAAGATCTTATAAAAGAGGAAGATGGGCTTGAAAATTACATAAAGGCTGCTATTGTTGGAAATGTAATTGATTTTGGTGCATTTGGAACAGATTTTGATGCTACTAATAAAATAATCCAAAGCACGAAAAAGGGCTTTGCAATAGATCATGTAGATAAACTTAAAAAGGAACTCAAAGATGCAGAAAGTGTTTTATATCTGGCAGACAACGTTGGTGAGATCGTATTTGATAAAATACTCATAGAAAAACTTAAAGAATACGATGTTAATGTTACTGTTGCCTTAAAAGAGGAGCCCATATTAAACGATGCTTGTGTAGAAGATGCCCTCCAGATAGGATTAGATGAGGTTGCAGGTCTTATATCAGTTGGCACCGATTCAATTGGTATAATATTTGATGAGGTATCCTGGGAATTTGAGGAGAGGTTTGAGGGTGCCGATCTTATCATAGGTAAGGGGCTTGGTAACTACGAGGGTTTAAGTGAGATGGAAATGAAAGATAAAGCTGTCTTTTGTCTTTTAAATGCTAAATGTAAACCAGTTGCAAGGGATATTGGAGTGGAGAGAGGAGATAACGTTGTTTTGATGTTGTGACCCGAAATAGAATGGTATCAATTTCTCATCTTAAAATCTTATTGAGGTGCTAGATCTCCCAGGATTCTTTGAGAATTTTTACAGCTTCATTTTGAGTTTTGAGTATGTCTCTACATTCCATTCATAAAAGTGCATTTTAAAATCCTTTATATTGTATTTTAATTTTTTAAAGTCGTAAAATTTATATGAAAGGGAGTATAAAACTTCCTCCAGCGATTTAAATGAAATCTCCATTGATCTTAGACCAAAGAAATTCCAAATGGAGTTTGTTAGGCAACATACTTAAATTAGATAGAATAAGCTATCCTATACCTCCCACAAACATAGCATAATAACAAAGAAAATAAGAACGTTTTTTTAAAAGATTAAAAACAGAATTCACCAACAAAATCCAACATTGGCAGGAATACAAAACCACAAGGAGCCTAATTGACGATTTCTTCAAATTAGCTAAAAAAGGATTGTCTTTAGACAAATTACATCTTTATACCATGCGATCAGTCCATAAGTTCATCTATCTAAATGCACTCTTGAAAATTACATTTTCAAAGATGAAATTATAAAAGCATAAAGAACATAACATTAAAGGGAGGTGTAAGGATGATTAAGGAAAAAATACAAGATGCTCTAAATAAACAACTAAATGCTGAGCTTTACTCTGCCTATCTATATCTATCGATGGGAGCTTATTTTGAATCGATAGATCTTGGTGGCTTTGCCAATTGGATGAGAGTACAGGCGCAAGAGGAACTGACGCATGCCCTTAAGTTTTACGACTATATAATCCAGAGGGGCGCAAGAGTGATTCTATCTTCAATAGATGAACCGCCATCAGAATGGGAATCTCCTCTTGCTGTATTTGAACATGTCTACCAGCACGAGCAGAAAGTTACAGGTTTAATAAATGAACTGGTTGATCTTGCTATCGCAGAGGGCGATCATGCAACAAACAATTTCTTGCAATGGTTTGTAGCTGAGCAAATTGAGGAAGAAGATTCAGCAAACGAAGTACTTCAAAAAATTAAACTTATGGCTGATGCTCCTGGCGGTTTATTCATGCTTGATGGCGAACTTGGAAAGAGAGTCTTTAATCCACCGGCAAAGTAAGAATAAAACGAAAATCAATTTTTTTATTTTTTTAAAATAGTGTAAGGTCATTTACTTTCTCTATATAAAAATGATTTTTTGACTTTAACTTCAATTTTTAACCTTATTATGAATTTTAGCATTATAACTATATTAAATTCAATAAAAACTACTAATTCGAAAAGATATTCACAAAAAAGAGTTAAGAATCATTGAACAAATCATGCGAAATCATTAAATAAACGTCGGAATAAATTAACATCATACAACAAATCACCAAAATGGGGTTTTTTTATGGGAGAAGAAATAAAGGAAAAAGAAGGTGCAATGCCACTAATTGGGGATAAATTTCCAAAAATCGAGGTTCAAACAACCCATGGTATGATGAGCCTACCAGAAGACTACAAGAACAAGTGGTTTGTTTTTTTCAGCCATCCTGCAGATTTTACGCCTGTCTGCACAACCGAATTTGTAGCATTCCAAAAAAGATACCTTGAATTCAAAGATCTAAATTGTGAATTGATTGGACTCAGCGTTGATCAGGTTTTCTCACATCTAAAATGGACAGAATGGATCAGGGACAACCTTGATGTTGAAATCGAGTTTCCAATAGTTGCTGATACAGGAAAAGTTGCCAACATGCTGGGTTTGATCCATCCAGCGCAAGGAGCAAACACAGTTAGAGCTGTTTTTGTGGTGGATCCAGAGGGTATCATAAGAGCCATACTTTACTATCCCAAAGAACTTGGAAGAAACATGGATGAGATAATAAGAATGATCAAGGGTTTCCAGGTGATAGATGAACATAACGTTGCAACTCCAGCGAACTGGCCTGAAAATGAACTTATCAAAGACAGAGTAATAGTTCCGCCAGCGGCGGATGTAAAAACAGCTAAAGAACGAATAAAACAATACGAATGCTTCGACTGGTGGTTATGCCATAAAAAAATAGAATGATGGGGGCGATTTAGATGAGCGATAAAAAATTTTATGTGCTGCCTGAATTATCCTACGACTACAAAGATCTGCAACCTCACATATCAGAAGAACAAATTAGAATACACCACACCAAACATCATCAGGCATATGTTGATGGTGCGAATGCTCTGCTTGAGAAATTTGATGATGCAAGGCAAAAAAACGAAGATTTTGATATTAAAGCCACAACAAAAGAGCTTTCCTTTCATGTCGGAGGTTTCCTGCTTCACAAACTGTTTTGGGACAACATTGGTCCTTCAGATAGTTGTGGTGGAGAGCCTTCTGGAAAACTGGCTGAATACATAAAAAAAGACTTCGGAAGTTTTGAAAGATTTAAAAAAGAGTTTTCACAGGCTGCTGTAAGTGTGGAAGGTTCTGGATGGGCTGCATTGACTCTCTGTAGAGGAACTGACAGATTATTTATAATGCAAATCGAAAAACACAACGTGAATGTTATTCCAAACTTCAGAATCCTAATGGTTCTTGATGTTTGGGAGCATGCCTACTACCTTGACTACAAGAACGTAAGACCTGACTTCGTCGAGGCTTTTTGGAACATTGTAAACTGGCAAGAAGTAAACAAGAGACTTGAGGTGTGGTTGGAGACCGAAATATAGAAAATTTTAATTTTTTGGCTCTGTAGAAACTCTATTTTAATAGAGGATCACTCTAAATTACGTTTAAGTAGCCCACAGATATCTAAATATCCAAAATCTGATAGTTATGTGTATAAATAATTAAACTTATGATTCTCAGAAATCCCAAATAAATGGATTAAATCCAATTCTAAGAGTTTCCATTTAACTAATAGTCTAAAAACTTTTGTGATTAACTAGAATTTTACTTTTAGGATTCTTGATTAGTTTATTTATACCTGTAAAGAAAAATACTTAAACATTTTAATCTACTCTAAGTTATATGATGATCAACAGTTTAGGATGATATTATGTACAGGGATTATAAGTTGATATTTCAGGCTTTATTGAGCATATTCATCCTCTTAGACATTTTGATCCTTATTTTATTAACTTTGGGTTTTTATTTGGGTTTAAAGTCCGCAACCCTTGCCATGATCAAGTTCGATGTATTCGTATCCCTATTGATAGTTTTCCAGTACATCCTATGGATGCGCCAGAAAGAAAATAAATGGCAATACATCTTGAAAAACTGGATAGACATTTTTGCCATTGTGCCTATCGCCTATATAGTCTTTATAATCTTCCAGAAAACTAATATATTGGTCACATTTTTGTTTATAGTTAGAATTTACGCTCTTTATGGGTTCTTCAGAAAAATTAGAGAGATAGTAAGGTTTACAGAAAAAACACGATTACATTATGCCACCTTTGTTCTTCTTTCCACATTTGTATTCGGATCCCTTATTCTATATTTGGTAGAATTCAAAATAAACCCCCATATTACCAGCTTTGATGATTCTGCCTACTTTATGATAGTTACCATGACTACGGTTGGTTATGGAAACGTTGTTCCTTACACAGGTCTGGGGAAGATAATCTCGGTAATAGCGATGATAGTTGGTGTTGGCTACACCGGTTGGGTTACTGCGGCTATAGCTTCATCTCTTATTGAACAATTAAGAAAGGAGAGAAAAAAAGAAAGAAAAGAACAAAGAGATTCACTGAATAAAATTTTGGAAAAATTGGACACGATAGAAAAAGAATTAGAAGGGCCTAAAAAGGAAAGAAAGAAGTGAAAATCTCCACTGTCTCGGTAGTCATGATAGAGACCCTCAAATACGGCGTTATTGCGCTTTACAGTTAAAAACGAAGGAAATAGGGTAATTTGATCTATTTAATAAAAAAGATGAGAAGTTAAGTATTAATCTTTGCTCATGCCCTAAAATGTGTGCAAAAAATTAAACCGCAGATTTAAATGCAGTTAGGTTAATTTAACGAGAGAATGGATTCAAATTTTAGATTATTTTAAGGTTCTTCGCATCAATAAGGTGCAAAAAATGCGCATTAACACGGACATGAGCGAATCTTTTAATTGTTTTCCATAAAATTACCGATTCAGGGCGGTTAAACCATTATACGGGAAAAATAAATTTAGAAAAATGTTTCATAGACACAAAGGACATAACTGCTAAAAAAAGGAGGTGAAATCCATGCTGATAGCTCCAGCGAACATACACGATTCAAAACTTTATCTACCCACTATAAGGATTTTAAGATAAAAAGATCCAGAGGTAGACTTATTAAAAGGCCTAATTTGATTGTAGGAGATCTGCATTTGATTCAGACGATATAAGAAATTACAACAGAAGAAAAGGTATAAAATCCAACATAGCTGTTAAAGAAAAGAAACTCAAAGCCGGAAGACCTAAAAAGTTTGATAAAGAACTTTATAAAAAGAGGAGCGCTATGGAAAGGTTCTTAAGCTGGATAGAAAGCTACAAAAAGATATTCCCAAGATACGAGGTATTAGAAGAATCTTATCTGGGCTTGTTCAGGTTGCATGCGCTTTGATGCTATGGGGGGGTTTGGATGACCTCATATTTTACATTTTTCGATGCAATTACTCATTTAAGATTTCATAGCCCTCTTTTATAAGAAAAATCGCAATTAAAACACCAATTAGAAGATCAGCCTGCCAAAAGCTATATATGTAGTTCATTAAAAGCCCAATTAACAAAGCAAAGGATAAAAACAGGCAGGCAAGTGTTTGTTTAGAATCTGCCATTAGACTTTTGCTACCTAATGCTTTTGCGGTTTTATATTTCATGTAAAACAATATAGGCATTACTATTATGGATGCTATAGCAATCAACATTCCAAAAAAGGTTGGATCTGGAATTTCCATCATGTAAAGTTTTTTGAGAGATTCGTATAGTACATATATCCCCAGAATGAAGAAAGTATAGGCAACGTATCTTAAAGCCCTCTTCTCAACCTCTTTTTCCTCATTTTCAGTTTTTTTGAATCTCCATACCATAACAACTGCTGATAATGATTCTACAAAACTATCAAGACCAAATCCAACAAGAGAAATACTACTAACCAACAATCCAGCGAAGATTGATAATATTCCCTCTGCAATATTGTAAATTATGGTAAAATACGATAAATTCAATGCTCTTTTTTGAAGTTTTGAGTTCATTGATCTCACCAGATTTTTGGTTTTTCATGACATTTTGCATATATCATTGAATTTAGCAGGATTAATAAACCATAAAATTACCTTAAGAACGTAGGTTAAAATTATGGAATTAGATGAATAAATCATATTGCAATAACTTTGGTCGAATGGTTTGCAGGAGTATCGGTGGTTATTACGCACATTATAGGACAATCAAATGAATCAGGGTTAAAAAATCAAAAATTAAGCTTTTAGATAATTTATACAATATCTGATTAAAAAATCAAAATAGCATTTCACTTGCTAAAAATTCAAATTTCCTAATCAAAAACTTATATATCATTTTATAACAGAGAATAGACAATGCCATATGATCTCATACCTATTTCAATACCGCTTATAATTGCATATATCGGGACCTATGTCCTTTACAAAAAGCATCTAATATCTAAGGCTCTTCATATTAGAATATGGAATATACTAATTCTAATAAGTTTTTTAATCGCTGCTGGCATTGGGATAACACTGATTGTTCTCTTGGAATATGATATAACCCTCTCTTTGAGCCCTAAGATGTTGTTTTGGCATGTTGAAGGTGGTATAGCCATGTTTGTAATTTCCATATTTCATATACATTGTTACTGGAACTCGTTTAAAAAGTTAATCTTTGGTTAGTGATTCTAATGAGAAAGATATGGATAATTATAATCGCAATTTCTATTTTAACTCCAATAGCAGTATATGCTTGGGAAGATTGTCCTTACGGGCTTATAAATGACCCTTTCCCTGGACAATGTCCAAGATATATTGATACCAACAACGATGGCATCTGTGATCATTCACAGCCACCTCCAGAGAGTACTGTTAATATAACACAAACAACAACTGATCAAGGCGGGAAAAGAAGAGGAAAAGATGAAGATATAGATTTATCAGAAAGTCAAAGGGAGGAATTGAAATACTATTTGTTACCTATTACATTCTTTTTTATGCTTCTTTACATTCCAAGTCATCTTCTTTATAAAAATAAAACAATAAAAAGACGTACTCACAGGAAGATATGGAATATTATACTCGTAGCAAGCTTCTTGGTCTCAGGAATTACAGGATTGGTGTTGATAATTTTAATAAATTATGGAATACAGTCTCACTTGAGGCTTGATATTGCGTTCTGGCATGGGGAAGCAGGTATTGTAATGGCTGTTACATCCTTATTTCATGTACATATCTACTGGAAACCATTTAAGAGGATTTTTAAAGAGTTATTATAAAAGCCGTTTTCCAACCCTTTCTGGATCCACTGAGAATACCTCTAACTCAGGGATTATAACCCTAACAACCGGTATTTGAATCTCAGGTCTTGTGAGATCCACATACAAGACCATCTTAAATCCTCTTTCTTTTAAAAGTCTTAGAGATGTTTCTATATCTTTTTTGAACGATTTTCCAGCTCTATTTTTAATATCTGCAAGGTCCACAGTATCTTGAGACTCACCAAACCAGTGCTTGTTGATCCTCTTCATCCTTTCGTATCCAGCTTTTCTCATAAAAATAGCACGAGTTGTATCCTCCCTTGCACCATGAATCTGGGTTGCTCTGCTTTGTGCAACCTCCGTTAAAGCTCTTATGACCGCTATCTCAGGATCTAAGTGCGTTCCCACGCCCAAAGTTAATAGTGCAGGATCTCTCAGGACCACATCATCTGAAACAGCAGCGATGGTCGTGGCCCTTATATCAGAAGTTAAATCCACAAGTTTCACATCAATTCCAGCATCTTTAAATTTATTCAGAAGACCCCTTATTATGGGATTTTCAGTCTCATCGCAGTTTACTTCTGGCTTAACTTCACGTTTTGCCTCAAAAATGCTCCAGGCATCCCTTTCAATAACCTCCATGATGCCATGAAATACAGCTTCCTCGATCTTATTTCCAGATGCAAGCCCGTTTGTATTTGATTTAAATAAACTAACACCGTTTTCTAAGTTGTATGGATGATAAACTGCGTTTGCAGGCACCCAATACTCCTTATCATCATTAGCGTTGGTTGCTCTTATCCAATCGAGTTCAATTTCTTCAGGATCGAAAAATAAAGGAGGTAATATCAGCGATTTTGGATTTATACATCCATCCATTTCGTCAAATGAACCAGACATTATCTTATTTTCGATATCAGTATTCTGCAACTCGGCTGAATACCTTTCAAATGATTCCATCATTGCAGATGCTCTCGCTTGCGTTTTAGTGGCCCCTTTTCCGGCGTAGATGCTCACAGCACCCTCTGCAGCAGACGGTCTTATTGCAGAGTAAACTGGTATCCCCAGTCTGTCAAGATGGGTTATCTCAGCAATTCTCGTAACTCCTGCAGCTTTAAGTTTCCCCTCTACAATTTTTATGGTTTCATTTGGATGAATCGCCCGATGTGTGCATCCAAAATATCTTATGGGGACTTCTGAAAACATTAGAACCACTATTATCTTATTTTGTTTAGAATATGTTTTAGATGTTTATCAATTTATCGTTCGACGTCAATATTTTTAAAATACTAACCTGAAAAAGTCATTCAGTTTCGATGTGAAGAATTTGTGAGTATTTGATAAAGGTGTCTTGAAATTTATGAAAAAACTGTTAAAGTTCAGAAAAATGTCATAAACATTAATAAAAAGGCTGCACCCATTGTAACAAGCCAGGCAAGTGGGCTCCAGCTGAATACCTTTGCTCCATCCAAAACACTGAATGGTATCAGATTGAAAAATGCTAAGAAACTGTTTACCATAAATCCATAGAAAGCAACTACATAGATAAATGGTACATGCAAAAAAGGGAGAAACAACAATGCGAGAATTAGATTTGTAACAGGACCTGCCAATGCTATTTTCCCATTTTCTTCCTTTGTAAGATACATACTATGAATATAAACAGCTCCAGGCGCTGCAAACACAATGCCAATTGTAAATGCCATTAATAAAGCCAAGAGTAACCCTCCGATCCACATTCTGTATTCTGCCTGACAACCATATCTTATGGCAACGAATTTGTGGGCTAATTCATGAAATACAAATCCAAAACCAACTGCAACTAGAGTAACTGGCATGAAGGATATAGAACCTGCGATATTGTGGTTGCTGAATACATAAGCAAAAACAAATGCTATAACAAACATTGAAATTAAAATATCCTTAATTTCTCGTGATGTAAATATTACCATATATGAATCTAAAATCTTCTACATATAAATGCTTTCTTGATGCAATTAAATTGAAAAGCCACAAAAAGATCGTAATTTTTGTTATTAATACATATCATAATTTGGAGAAAATTAAATGAAAATCGCAAGAATCATCGATGAGATGTATAAAAAAAATATTGATTCTGTGATAGTCCTAAAACCAGAAAATATTGCTTATCTAAGCGAATTTAGACCTTCTGATTTTTCTGTTTTAATATTAAAAGATGAACCAGTACTTTTTGTTCCAAAAATGGATCTTATGGAAGCCTGTAAGAGCTCCAAAATTCAGGTTGAGAAATTCGTATCATTTGACAAAATTAAGGAGAATCTTGAGGGAACCGTGGGGATTGAAAACTCCATGCCATTTGGAATTTATAAAAAAATCCACAATGGTCTTGAAATTAAAACAACAGATATTATAGAGGTGGCAAGGAGCATAAAATCAAAAAATGAGATAAAAAACATTAAAAAGGCTGTTAAAATTGCTGAAGTTTCAATAAAAGATCTTAAGTTGGATGGAAGAGAATATGAAGTTGCTGCAGCTATTGAATACAACATGAGAATGAACGGTTCTCAAAAAACTGCTTTTGAGACTGTAGTTGCATCCGGGGTGCGATCCAGCTTGCCACATGCAAGAGCGTCACTCGAAATTTTAAAAAGCCCCGTCCTGATGGATTGGGGAGCTGTTTATAACAATTACTGTTCTGATATCACAAGAACCGTCATCGAAACTGAAAAACAAGAGGAAATATTTGATATAGTTCTTCAGACTCAAAAAAATGCCATAGACGCCATAAAACCTGGTATAAAGGCTTCTTATGTTGACAAAGTTGCAAGAGATGTGATTGAAGAGTATGGATACGAAGAAGCATTCATACATTCTGTGGGTCATGGAATAGGTCTTGAGGTTCACGAAAGTCCATCATTATCCTCTAAAGAAAAAGGAAGGCTCAAAGAGGGAATGGTTGTTACTGTTGAGCCTGGAATTTATCTTGAAGGAGAGTTTGGCGTTAGAATTGAGGATATTGTTTGCATAAAAAAAAGGGCAAAACTTTTAACTAAACTTCCAAGGAGATTAAAAATATGAAACGCAGGTTAGGCTTTGTAAAGAACCCTTATTTTAATCCAACTGAGGAGGTAGATGATTTTTATGAAACAGAGGATATAGAAAAGATTTCCAAATTTTTAATGGAGAAAAATCATGTGGCGATATTTGGAAGACGTGGTGCTGGAAAGACATCTGCTGCCCTTGGGGCAATGAGAATCCTGAATTTAAGACCTTACAGATTTCCCTTAAATCTTGGAGAATTCAAAGACCCTGTAATGAAATCCATCATAATGGAGGGTGTGGCAGGAATCATGGCATCAAAAGACGCTATATTGAGAATTTTGGATGTTATAAACAACGATGATTCCTTTGATTGTATCTTAATAGATGAGATTGGATTTTATGAATACATAAGCACGTTAACTTTAGGTGAAAAACTATCTGCAATAAAATATGCAATATCTGCCTTCAAATCTGTTAAAAATAATATAAAACCTATCGTCATCCTTGTAACCACTGAAGCAGTTGATGCACTTCCATCTGGTATTTTAAATCTTGTAATGTCCCTTCTATCCTCTAACTTTAAGATACACAGAATAAATCCAAGCGATGATGAAATTTTAGGCATAGTTTCTTGTTATCTTGATAGATTCAAGGAAGATAAATTTAAGGGATCGGTCTATCCTTTTTCTGAAAGTTCCATTAAGAAAATAATTGAAGTAACAGATAAAAACCCAAGAGACACGTTGCAGTTGTGCACCAAAATCATAAATAAGCTTTTATCTTCAGATAAATCCACAGATAAGATCCATGAGGACAACGATATATTTATAGATGTAATAGACGCATATAAAAACAAATTATGAGAAAACGGTGTTTTTATGTTGAGGCTTGTATTGGAGGAAATAACATCTCATATAAAATGTATGGAAGTTGATGATGAAACCATTATGCTGGTAAAAAAGTACCTAAATGAGGCTTCCCGGATATTTGTATGTGGTTTTGGAGAATCAGAACTTGTTGGAAAGGCTTTTGCTTCTAGATTGAAAGGATTGCATCGTGATGTTTTTGTTATTACGGAAACTATAGTCCCTGCTATGGATAAAGGAGATGTTCTCGTGGCTATATCTGGGTCAGGTGAGACGGAACCGACTTTAACTCTTGCAAAAAAGGCAGGAGATATTGGTGCCGGGATTATATCCATAACTTCTTTTTCCGGTTCACCACTTGCACAGATATCTGATGTAGTTGTTGAAATCCCAGGTAGAATAAAAGCAAAAACAAAGAGCTACATAGAAAGAAGAGTTGCTGGTGAATATGAACCACTAACACCTTTTGGCGCTCTGTTTGAAATATCAGCAAGGATATTTTTGGAAGGAATCATTGCAGAACTTGCAGATAAAATATAGGGGGTTAAGTATGAAGGCTATTGGAATAAATGGATATGGAACTATAGGCAAAAGGGTTGCAGATGCCGTCTCAAAGCAAGATGATATGGAAGTTGTGGGAGTTACCAAAACAAAACCAGATTTTGAAGCGCAATTAGCCATAAAAAAAGGCCATGATTTATATGCTGCCATACCAGAGAGAGAAAATTTATTTAGAGAAGCAGGTATCAAAATAAGCGGGACACTGGATGATCTTTTAGAAAAAGTGGATCTTGTGGTGGATTGTACACCAGAGGGCATCGGTGCCAAGAACAAAAAAACTTATGAAAAGCTTGGTTTAAAAGCAATATTTCAGGGCGGAGAAAAGCACGAAGTGGCAGGATTTTCATTTAACGCATTCTGCAACTATGAGGATGCAATCGGAAGAGATTACGTAAGGGTTGTATCCTGTAACACAACAGGTCTTTGCAGAACCCTAAAACCAATAGACGATCTTTGTGGAATAAAAAAAGTAAGGGCTGTGATGGTAAGAAGAGGAGCAGATCCCTCTCAGGTAAAAAAAGGACCAATTAATGCCATAGTTCCAAATCCTCCGACGATTCCATCGCACCATGGACCTGATGTTAAGACCGTTATGCCCCATATCGATATAACAACAATGGCTTTACTTGTCCCAACGACCCTAATGCATCAACACAATTTGATGGTCGAGCTTGAATCCCCAGTGGCCGCCGCTGAAATAATAGAAAAATTTGATAAAACCTCAAGGATCATTCTTGTAAGTGCAAAGGAGGGGCTTGCGTCAACAGCAGAAATTATGGAGTATGCAAGGGACCTTGGAAGACCAAGATGTGATCTAAACGAAATAGCCGTCTGGAGAGAGTCCATAAATATAGTGGGGAATGAATTATATTACATGCAAGCAATACACCAAGAATCTGATGTTATTCCAGAAAATATAGATGCAATAAGGGCTATGCTTAAAATAGAGAAGGATGCAACAAAATCAATTGAAAAAACAAATAAAAACATGGGTATTATTGGATAGAAAATTGCAAATTCGATTTGTTTTCTTTAAAGATTATTGAAGAATTTAAAAAAATAGAGACATTAAATGGGTTATAGCAAAATTAGAGGAGATTAATATCTTTTTGATAAAATCAACAATTTATTTAGTAGATTAGGAAAATATAACTTCTGTTAAAATGACTAAAAAAGAAAATAAAGATAAGAGAATAAAAATGACCAAAATAGACATTCTTTCGCAACTCTTAGTGCTGTCTTTCTTCGTTTCGTAGGATAAGATCCTATATCCAACCTGTTAATGTATCACATCTTAAAAAACAATGCAAAACTTAAATGTTCGAAGATATTTTTATGGAGTAGGTTATATGCACGTGTATATTCTTTTTGCTCATCCAAGCAAAATGTCCTTTAGCAGAGAGGTTTTGCATGCGTTCACACGAGGTCTTCGGAAAGTTGGACATACTTTCGAGATCGGTGATCTATACAAGATGGGATTCAAATCAGAAATGGACTCTGAACAGTATCATAGAGAAACTGGCCTTGATCCTGATGCGCCACTACCAAATGATGTTGTCAAAGAACAAGAAAAAATCGATAGGGCAGATGTTCTGGCCTTTATTTACCCGGTGTGGTGGAGCGATTGTCCTGCAAAACTTAAAGGCTGGTTTGACAGGGTTTTGACATACGGATATGCCTATTACTATGATAAAGATGGACAAAGGCAGACGAAGATTGCTATAAAAAAGGCGGTTGTAATCTGTTCAGCAGGTCACACCGCCGATCATCTCGAGAAAATTGGCATTGCAGAGAGCATGCGTCGTATCATGTTGGATGATAGGCTGGTTGGTATAGGTGTGAAAGAAGCGATAATGGAAATTTTAGGAGGTATGATGCCACAAGATGATTCTTTCAGAAAAGAGAATTTAAAAAAAGCCTATAACCTTGGTAAAAACTTATGAATAGGTCGTTGTTCAACAACCGACTTGAGTTGACAAGGTATTCACGATCGTTAATTAGAATACTCTAAAGCAGGTGAATGGATTAAGGGAGATTCGTAGCATGAGACAGTTTGTTATTACACCGGCAGCAGGGAAGCGTTTAATTGGCAAGGCAATGGCAATGCATCCTGAAATACAAAAAGTCCTTAAGCGTGGGACTCTTGTGATTGTAGCAGGTACAACAAACGGCTACGTAGCTGAGGAAATATTTTTGACTATTGGAGCCGCAAAAAGCTTCAAACGAAGTCTGTTCTTTCGTGGTATCACTCTTCCACCTTCTCGCCCTACAACTGATACAGGAAGGCTTCCAGATGAGAACGAATTCCCTGGTGACGTGATTATTTCCAACGGGGTTTGGCAGAAAGGCAAGACGATTTTTGATGTTGCAGACGACCTTAAAGAAGGCGACGTTATCCTGAAGGGTGCAAACGCTCTCGATCTAAATCGAAAACGGGCAGCTATTTATATTGGTCATCCTAAAGGAGGAACAATCGCAGTAGCGCTGCAGGCTGTAGTTGGCCGCCGAGTACGGTTGATTTTGCCCATTGGACTGGAAAAACGCATTTCTGGTGACCTTGATGCCTTGGCAAGAAAATTGAATGTACCTGGGGTGCATGGTCCACGTTTCCTTCCTGTACCAGGTCAGGTATTTACTGAAATTGACGCCCTTAAGTTGTTGACTGGTGTATCTGCAGAGTTGGTTGCGGCTGGTGGAGTTTGCGGAGCAGAAGGTAGCGTCTGGCTGGCTGTGAGTGGTAAATCGAAACAAGAAAAAGCAGCCGAAAATCTCCTGAAGTCATTAGCACAGGAACCACCATTTTTCCTCTCATGAATATAGTAGGTGACCAAAATGAAAACCAAAAAAGAAAGAAAGCAGCCACCAGTTTGGTTATTATTAATAGTGTTCTTTACACTTTTCTTTTTGATTTCCATTGCTATTACGGTTTTTCTCAATTTACCTTGGTATTTTCCCTTTTCTTGCTTTTGGGGAATGATGATAGGCATGATTCTATTGGCTTCGGGGTTCTTCATTTTAGTTAGCGCTCTTAAAACTCTTAAAATAGAAAGAGCTTTTGGTGGAGAGTTATATAAATCAAAAGCAGAGAGCAAACTAATTACAACAGGAATCTATGCTTATACAAGAAACCCAGTGTATTTAGGATCAATTTTGCTATTTTTAGGGTGGTTTTTCATCTTTTTATTTACATTCCTTCTGGTCATGACTTTTCTTTTCATGATTCTTTTCTACTTTGTGGCAAAATGGGAAGAAAAAGAACTTTACGAAAGATTTGGGGATGAGTACCTACAATATAAACAAAAAGTGCCTTTATTTATTCCCTACCCAAAAAAACATATTAGAAGGTGATAAACATGAAGAAAACTCCTAAAATAAAAATTGACGGAGAATTTAAGCCAGCCGAACAATTTAGGAAGCTTTATTTCATATATTTGATCTTAACAATTCTTTTTGGTATTTTAACATGGTACCTTCCTATATTGCTTTTTGCTCCATTTATGATTATTATTGGCTTTTTAATACCAATTCTGGCCATTTTGATTTTCATAATCTACTGGATTCCAAAATACTATAACAGCATGCTTTACAAACTTACTGAAGATGAGATAATATGGAGAAGAGGTGTATGGTTTAAAAAAACAGGAGTTGTGCCTTACAACAGAATAACCAATGTTGATATCAATCAGGGCCCTATCTCAAGGATGCTTGGGATAGCGTCGCTTAAAATCCAAACTGCTGGATATTCAGCTCCTTCTGGAGGTTTTGGGAGCTTGGCTGAAATAAAAATAGAGGGAATTGAAGAGTTTGAGGAATTAAGAGAGTTTATAATGGGATTTGTCAGAGGTAGGAGACCAGTAGCGGTAGAAACCTATGAAGAAGATACTAACTTGAAAATTCTTAACGAATTGGTCAGGATTAGGAAACTACTAGAGAAATCCTCAGAAAAATGAAAATAATAGAGTTAGCCAAAAAAGAAGACAGAATGGGGAAGTAAAATGGGATTTTACGATCTTCCAAAAGAAGAGAGACAAAAACTCGTCAAAAAAATGGAAAAAGAGATAAAAAACGATTTAAAGAATGGAAAAAGCGAAAATATCCAGAAATACGCATCTGATGACGATACGTACATCAGAAAAAATGCCTATTTAATTATGGGAAGGCTCTATCGTGACCGCAAAGATTTGAAGGAAGATGTACTGGATGTTTCAAAAGCTTTGTTTGAGAGTGATAATGAAAAAATAAGACAAACAGCTCTTTATACATTGGGTGAAATTGGAAAAATAGATGCGGATAGAATTTTTGGAATGTTTGAGATGGCATTAAGTGATGAGCATCGTTCTGTTAGGAATGCTGTGGTTGGTACATTAAAACAGATGGGACAGAAGAATCCAGAGCCTACACTGGAGTTTGCAAGAAGATTTTTGCATCACCAAGATCCGAAAATCAGGCGAATGATAGTACATGGTATCGAGCTTAGAGGAAGAACGCATCCAGAAGATATTCTGCCCCTCTTGGAGGAATTACAAAATGATCCAGACAGAAAAGTAAGAGAAATGATAATTCATGTTTTAAGCCAAATAAGTTATAAAAAGGGATGTTTAGAGAAGGTTATTTTTGCTCTAAAAAGCTGGAAAAACAAAAAATTGGTTGATAAAGCCTTAAAAGAAATTTTAGATGTCCATAAACGATATGAGAAATTCGCTGCTAAATCTCATGAAGAAGCCAAGAAGTATGTAGAACAAGAGTTTAAAAAATAGAGATGATGCGAAATTCTATTTTTCCCGAACTTATGGACAAATTTTATTATTTAGAAAAATTAAACAATTTAAAAAGGTGATGAAATGATTGACTGGAAAGCGGTTGGAATTGGAGGATTAATAACAGCAATTCTAACCATTGTTTTGGCTCTTGCTGTATTTCCACTATTCTTTTTAGGACCAATAGCAGGTGGTTTTGTAACTGTTTATTTGATCAACGCAGAAACAAAAGATGGTGCCTTACACGGAACTTTAGCCGGAATCGTCGGTGGATTGATAATTGGAATCCTATCTTTAATGGGATTGGGAGCCATCGGTGCTATTGTTGGACTCTTACTGGCAAAAGCAGGAATTATAATAAGTACAATTGGAATTATAATAGGTGTATTCATTACAGTTATTGCAGTGCTTATATGCGGTGTACTTGGAGCTGTAGGCGGGGTCTTAGGAGTTGCTGTTGCCGAGCAAAAAACGAATTAATTATCTATCAGTTTTATAAAACCACGATCAGCATTGACTTCAACTACATCTTTCTCCTTTAATATATTTAAAATATCTGCTTCAGGATGGTCAACAAGTGGTATACCTGCCATTATAGCACCTGTTGCGATAATTGGTTCTGCTTTTATGGATATTATTGCTTTAGGAGCTTTTTTGTTTTTGGTCATTTGGTATAAGACGTAAGATCCAACCGTTGATCCCTTTCCAGAAGGCATAACCAGAATCTTTCCACTTATGTTTTTGCCATGGAGTTCATGGCTTACATCAACAACAACACCTGTTTTAGGGTCAACACCACCTAAGAAACTTAAAGATTCTTTTGTTGTAATAACTTCACCCTTAGCATGTCCTTTTGAGATTTTTCTACATTTTATGATTCTCAATTAAACAACCTCATTTTTCATGATCTCTCGCAAAACAGCGGTTGCATAACAGCCTTTTGGAATCGCAAACTTAACTAAAACCCCATCGTCTGTATATTCCGCTGATTCATCCCATATTTTAAATCTGATAGCTCTTCTTAACCCATGGCTTCCAAGTTTCGGTATCTTAACGCATTCAAAATCCTTTAGTTTTAGATCCTCATCTTTTAGTATATCTTTTTCAATCTCTCCAATTTTACCGTCTGCTAATGGGACCTTACTTCCAAAAAGTGGTGCTGTGGGATGTGCTTTGAAGCTTTTTATCAGCTTATCAATCTCATCTTTTTTGATTTCGTGTATTATGTGTTCATCCCTATCTATTATTATGTCTCCTTCAACATACCTGTCAATTCCAAACTTCGCTCTATGGCTTACAGCTTTGTTAAACAAAAAAGATTGGTAGGCATGTACAAACATTCGCTTTAGAGGTTTTGGTAGACTCTCTATGGCTAATCTGTAGGAACTTTCATCTAATCTGCCCTTTTTGTTAAGCTCTTTTATCAAAACCCCAAGCATCATTCTCTCAAATCTCATTCTCTTTGGCATACATTCATAGGATTTTTGGATATAACCTTCATCATAAAGCTCTCTTGCGGTCTTTATATCAGTTGGTTCACCTTCATATGGATTTCCAATATAAAGATCCACAGCTTCCTTCAACTTACCTTTTATGATAGCTTTCCCAACCAAATGAGTATTTGGGCGTGTTTTACCAAATCTTTGCCATCCATAATAGTTTGGAACACCCATCTTGCTTAATTGTTTTAGGATTTTGTTTGCAACTTCAGGATCAGCCTCAGGATCCTTTGTATCTCTTATTAGGATCCTAAACCTGTTGCCCTTCGCCTGTCCTATTCTTAACTTCTTCTCGTTTTGCATTATCTTTAATATCTTAACTTTGTATAGCTTATTCTCAAGATTCTTTATCATTTCAGGATTAAAGTTACTTACACAGAGCCATTGCCTTGTAATAGCTCTTTTATCCTTCATTCCAGCAAATCCCATTCTTTTCCTGCTTATGTGAAGCCTTCTTGCTACATCCAAGACAACATCCAAAGTATCTCTTCCAACCTTTTCGATCAAGAACCAGGTATTCTGTCCTGTTCCAGTTGGTAGAGTCTTTGGTATTTCTTCAACGTAAAAATCCTCATATTTTGATCTTATGGTGCCGCCGATTCCGTTGTTGGTTACATATGTTTTGGCATTTATCATTTCATGTGTTTTTCCCACACACTTATATATAAAGATTTCCCATTGATTTAAGTAGGAATCTATATATAAAGTGATAATTTTATGTGTAATTAGCACACATGGTGAGTTGATGCCAAAGCATGTTGTCTCAGGATTAAACTATTTAGCAGCAGCGAGACTAAGAGAAGAGGGGTATCTTCAAAAAGAGATAGCAGAATCACTTAAAATAAACAGATCTACAGTATCGCACTATCTTAACGGGAGAAATCTCTCATGGAACTCGATTGAGGTCGCAGAGGTTATAATCAATCTTTGTCCAGAGGATTTCCTGAAGTTAACTCATGCCCTTACAAGAGATACAGATACAACAAGGATCATAATAAAAACCCTCCTTGATAGGAAATTTAGGGCAAGTGTAAGAGATACCTGTATTGGCTGTGGAATGTGTGTAGATACGTGTCTTATGAAGGCTGTGGCATTAGTCGATCTTAAGGCGCAGATAGATTCTAATTGGTGTTGTGGATGTCGTATATGTGAAGTGGGATGTCCAACCAATTCTATAGAAATTTTGGAGGTAGAAGATGATACCAACAACGAAGAGTATTGAGGATAAAAACATTCTTGTGGTAAGACCAGCAGAACAAAAAAGGGACCTGTCCTTTACAGACGATCTTTGTGTTGGCTGTGGGCTGTGTGAGAGAGTGTGTCCCACAGAAGCAATAGAACTTGGTCCAATTGGAGCAATAATAAGAGGCGAAGTTGAAGCGTCCAAAATAGAAATAGATGAAGTAAAATGTGCGCTTTGTGGCATATGTAGTGCAATATGTCCCTTCGGAGCACTGGACTTTAAAATCGACGGTGAATCAATAAAAGAAATGGACACGTACCCAAGTCTTATAGCATCTGCTGATATCGATGATAATCTTTGTGTCTATTGTGGAGCCTGTGAGATAGCTTGTCCACCATCTGCAATAACTGTTGTAAGGGAGTTACCAGAAAGACCAGACCTTGTAACTGGTGAAATTGAAATAGACAAAGATAAATGCATCTATTGTGGAATCTGCGAAGAAATGTGTCCTGCTGAAGCTATATGCGTAGATTGGATTGAACCAACCTCAGCGGATCCAGAAGTGGCATCTGACATCGTTGTAGATGAGAACAAATGTGTTTATTGTCTTGTATGTAAGAGGGTTTGTCCAGAAGATGCCATAAAAGCTGTCTGTAGAATATGTTCATATGGTGAATACGAGATAGAAGAGTCTGAACTTAAGGGAAAAGCAGTAATAGACGATGAGTTATGTGTAAATTGTGGATGGTGCCAAGAGATCTGTCCAAAAGACGCAGCAGCTGTCATAAAGCCCTTCGAAGGTGAGTTAACCCATGAAGATGATATTTGCCAAGGCTGTGAAACATGTGTTTTAGCATGTCCATGTAATGTTTTGTCTTTCCCTCAACCATCTAAACCTGGTGAGAAAGTTCCAAAACTCTACAAAGACGAAAGATTCTGTATATATTGTGGAGCATGTGAGAAAGCATGCCCTGTCGATGCTATAAAGGTTAAGCGGACTGCTGTTAATTTCACACCAACAAAATCAAAAGCATGGGAAAATGCATTTGAATCTTTAAAAACTAGTTAGGAGGTAAAGAATGCCAATTGAGCTTGTAGTATATCCAGAACTTTGTCATGGATGTGGTAATTGCGTTGTGTCATGTCCAGTAAATGCTCTGCGAAGCTCTGAAGTTGCTGGCGGAAAAGGACCTACAGAAGATGTAGAGATAATAATGAGAGTGGAGGACGGCGAAATAAAGCTGACCAATCAAGATCTCTGTGGAAAATGCGGAACCTGCGTTGAAACATGTCCTGTAGATGCTATAAAATTGGAGGAAGTACAATGAAATTCATATTAAATACAGGGAGAACTGTATGGCAAGGTCAGGCAATAGAAGCAGGCAAAGATCTTAAGATGTATGTGGACGCTGCTGCAATATGTCAAATGAACAAAGAAAAGATGGAAGAGCTTGGTATAAAAGAAGGAGACAATGTAAAAGTTGTATCAGAATATGGTGAAGTTGTTGTCAAGGTTGTGGAGGCAAAAGAGGAACTTCCCGAAGGAATGGTTTATATACCAATGGGACCATGGGCAAATAAAGTTGTGCGTGCCAACACAGATTCCACAGCAACACCAAGTTTCAAAGGCGTTCCGGTAGAGATCGTCCCCAGTGATGAACCTGTTTTGGATATGCCAACTCTCATGAAAACATATGCTAAAATCTAAGGAGGAGTTTTCTTTGGAACATATAATAAAAAATGGAACTGTTTATGATCCTCAAAACAATATCGATGGAGAGAGGATTGATATCTGTATCAGGGATGGAAAGATCGTAGAAAGTGTAGGTTCGGATGCAAATGTGATAGATGCTTCCGGAAAAATTGTGATGCCTGGTGGAGTTGACCCCCATGCACACATAGCAGGTGCAAAGATAAATGTTGGAAGAATGTACCGTCCAGAAGATAGTAAAAAAGATGTTGAATCAAGAATAGCAGGTAGAAGATCCGGAAGTGGATTTTCAGTTCCTTCAACGTTCATGACTGGTTATAGATATGCTCAAATGGGTTATACAACCGCCATGGAAGCTGCGATGCCACCACTTCTTTCAAGACACACCCACGAAGAGTTTATAGACACTCCCTTAATAGATCATGCGGCATACCCTCTTTTTGGAAACAACTGGTTTGTAATGGAGTACCTAAAGGATGGTGACGTCGAAAGATGTGCATCATATGCAGCATGGCTTCTTAGGGCCACAAAAGGATACACAATAAAACTTGTAAATCCTGGTGGAACAGAAGCATGGGGATGGGGCGGAAACGTTCATGGAATCCATGATCCTGTACCATACTTTGATATAACTGGGGCAGAAATAATAAAGGGTCTTGCCCAGGTAAATGAGATGCTCGGCCTTCCTCATTCAATACACTTGCACTGTAATGACTTAGGGCACCCTGGAAACTATGAGACAACACTTGCATCTTTTGATGTCCCGAAAGGAATAACTCCAAAGCCCAAAACCGGAAATAGAGATACTGTACTTTACGCTACTCATGTTCAGTTCCACAGCTATGGTGGAACAACATGGAGAGACTTTGTATCAGAAGCTCCTGCAATCACCGATTATGTGAACAAAAATGATCATCTTGTAATCGATGTTGGTCAGGTTACTTTAGATGAGACAACCACAATGACAGCAGATGGTCCAATGGAATATGATCTGCACAGCTTAAACGGTCTTAAATGGGCAAATTGTGACGTTGAACTTGAGACAGGTTCAGGGGTTGTCCCATTCATATATGCGCCAAGAGCACCTGTTCCATCTGTACAATGGGCGATTGGTATGGAACTTTTCCTGCTTACCAAAGATGCAGGCAAAGTTGCTTTAACAACCGATCATCCTAATGCTGGTCCATTTACAAGGTATCCAAGAGTTATGGCATGGCTTATGAGCAATAAATACAGAGAGGAACTAATTGAAAATGAACTACATTCATGGGCACAGAGAAAAAGTGGCATTGCCACGATAGATAGGGAATATTCATTTTACGAAATAGCACAGGTTACAAGGTCAACACCGGCCAAAGTGCTCGGTCTTGTTGATAAAGGACATCTGGGTGTTGGTGCAGATGCAGATATAGCAGTGTATTCATTTAACCCAGAAACGCAGGATCCATCCTCTGATTACGTGGCACTTGAAGCAGCTCTTCAGAATGCAACCTATGTGCTTAAGGATGGTGAAATTGTGGTGAAGGACGGTGCTGTTGTAAACACAAAACTTCATGGAAGAACATTCTGGATCGATACACAGTTTGATGGAGAATTGGAGAAAGAAGTAATGGCTGATGTTGAAAGAAAATTCAAACAATATTATTCTGTTAACTTCGAAAATTACCCAGTGCAGGAAGAATATATTCCAAGATCAGCTCCAGTAAGTGGGTGATAGCATGAGTGAAATAATTTTGACGCCTAAGGAACAACCAGAAGTACCCCTCGAAGCCGATTCTATAACTACAGATTCATTTGCAGGCAAAAGCATTGATGAAATTAAAGCCATAAAGATCTGGAATGGTAACAGACAGGTAGATCTTTCGGAGTTCTTTGATGTTGAGGGAGAATCTTCTGAAAACCCATCTGAGATTAAAATAATAATTGATGGTGATGTCTACAACACCAAAAGGATCGGACAGGGCATGACAGCAGGTGAGATAATCATAAAAGGCAATACAAGCATGTACGTTGGTGCAGAGATGAAAGGCGGAAAAATCACCGTGGAAGGAGATGCTGGTTCATGGGCTGGAAGAGACATGAGAGGAGGCGAACTCACAATAAAAGGTAACGCAGGTGATTACGTTGGTTCAGCGTACCGTGGTGATTGGAGAGGAATGAGTGGCGGTACTATCGTAGTGTATGGCAACGCTGGTAATGAAATAGCTGAATACATGACTGGTGGTAAAATGATAATCAAAGGAAATACTGGAATTATGCCTGGTATACATATGAACGGTGGTCTTTTAATAATAGAAGGTGATGTAGTTGCAAGAGCAGGTGGAGAAATGAAATCAGGGACTATTGTTGTAAAAGGAAAGATGGAAGAATTTTTAGCCGGATTCAAGTATCTTGGAGTTGAAAAAGATATAACAGTGGACGGAGAAGACATAAAAGGGGCTTTTTATAAATTTAGAGGAGATTATGCAACTAAAGGAGCAAACGGGCTTGTATATGCTGCAGTTGCAGGGAATGGCCATATAGTTCCTTGATTTAGATACAGGAGGGATAATTTTGGAACTTGTAAAAAATGTTGTGTGTCCGTTTTGCGGAACCCTGTGCGATGATATCGTCTGTAAAGTTGAAGGCAATGAAATAGTGGGTACTATAAATGCCTGTAGAATTGGACACAATAAGTTTGTTCATACTGAAGGTGCTACTCGCTACAGGAAACCACTAATAAGAGAAAACGGTGAATTTGTAGAAGTTGACTATGATGAAGCTATTGAGAAAGCTGCCCAGATATTAGCTGAATCAAAAAGACCCTTAATGTATGGTTGGAGCTGCACAGAATGTGAAGCCCAAGCAGTGGGTGTTGAGCTTGCAGAAGAAGTAGGAGCAATAATCGATAATACAGCATCTGTATGCCATGGACCATCTGTCTTGGCGCTTCAGGATGTTGGATACCCAATATGTACATTCGGTGAGGTTAAAAACCGTGCAGATGTGGTTATCTACTGGGGCTGCAACCCAATGCATGCACATCCAAGGCATCTTTCAAGGCATGTATTCTCAAGGGGATTTTTCAGAAAAAGAGGAAAGCCTGACAGAACATTGATAGTAGTAGATCCGAGAAGAACAGATACAGCAAAATTAGCAGATATACATCTTCAATTAGAATACGATAGGGACTACGAACTTCTTGATGCTATGAGAGCAGCTATTTTGGGCCATGAAATTCAATACGAAGAGGTTGCAGGAATCCCAAGAGATTTGATATACGAAGCGGTTGATGTGTGTAAAAACGCTCAATTTGGAATTCTATTTTTCGGGATGGGCATAACACACTCTAGAGGAAAGCATAGAAACATAGACACAGCTATTATGATGACAGAAGATTTAAACGACTTTGGAAAATTCACACTGATTCCAATGAGAGGACATTATAACGTAACTGGTTTTAATCAGGTTTGTACATGGGAAAGTGGATATCCTTACTGTGTTGACTTTGCAACTGGTTATCCAAGATACAATCCTGGAGAAACTGGCGCAAACGATGTACTTCAAAACAAAGAAACTGATGCGATGCTTGTAATTGCATCAGATCCAGGTGCACACTTTCCACAAAAAGCCATAGAGCGAATGGTGGAGATTCCACTGGTGGCGATAGAACCACACAGAACTCCTACAACAGAACTTGCTGATGTTATAATTCCACCCGCCATAGTTGGTCTTGAAGCTGAAGGAACGGCATATCGAATGGAAGGTGTTCCAATAAGAATGAGAAAGGTGGTGGATTCTGATCTTTTATCAGACCGTGAGATACTTGAGAGAATCTTAGAAAGAGTAAGAGAAATCAAAGCGTCCAAGTGATTTCTCTTTTTATTTTTTTATTTTTTTACTCATCTACAGCCTCAAGTACACATGTTCCTTCTTCGCATTCATGCTCAATTTCAATTATAAATTCTTTTAGCTTTTCAATATTTATTGAAGTCAATCCTTTTATCGTTTCACTATCTATCCTGATTTGTATAACTCCACCGCTGTTTGTAACTACTTCTCCAGGAATGTAACACATACCAAGAGATAATCTTACTATATCACCAGGTTTTACCTTGTTTTCTATGTATTCGCATATTTCATCACAACTGCAGGTTGCATTTGTAGTTTTTTTCTCCAAAAAATCACCTATTTAATAATTGATCTTAGGGTTTTAAAAACTATCGGTTAACTGACTGAAAAGAAATAATAAGATGCCCTGACCGGGATTTGAACCCGGGATCTTAGGATCCGCAATCCTACGTGTTATCCACTACACCATCAGGGCTAACATGTAACATGTATGATTGCTGCTACCCTTCTACCTCTATTTTTTAACTTATTGAACTCATCCGTGGCTCTTTGTGTTGGAAGATCCACAAGATCAACATCTTTATCTGCTAAAATTTTGCGTGCATCCTCTCCAACTTTAAGCACACCAGCCTGACCACAACCTACCACTAAAACTTCTGGATTTTCATCTAAAAGGGTTTCAATTTCATCTGCGCACAAGATGTGGGATGTTCCATACTTTCTCTTTGAAGGACCTTTGTCTCTTTTTTTGACATTACCATCTGTATGAACAACAATATCATGCGAATACTCTCTATCATCAAATCTGACCATTCCAAATCTATATTTCTGAAACATGCCAATCAATCCCATACATAGAGTTTAAAGGTATAATTACCGTAGTTTCTAACCCCAACAGCGATGTTTTTTGCATCCTTCATGTCTGCATTTGATGCGATTGACGTACCATTAAGTTGATTCACCTCTGTAAGGTTGTATTTCATTCCAGGAAGCGTTTTACTTAAAAATGCGCTTGATTGTTGACCAGCTATTGCAATTCCTGTTGCATTGTTGTTGTTTATTGTGAGTGTATTTGTTATGTTCTCAAGTGTGCCGTTCGTTGTCATTATCTCCAGAGAATCTTGGGCATCATGTGCGAGGCGGGTTTGATGAGATTGGGATGTAATATAATCATCGGTGATATTGGCTATGGTAGCAAGTACAATAAAGAGAGGTATTAAAGCCAGTGCAGCATCTATTGTAAATATAAACCCCTTATCATCCATCCTACCAAAACCTTAATCAATTTTTATGGCTTCTACTACTTTTTCCTTCTTTTTTATGGCATCAAGGGCTGCTTTTTTAACTTTTTGCTTCATAAGATCAAAATCAGGTGGTGTGGCCTCTCCAACGATCTTTTTTATCTTTGTGTATGCTGCTTCTCTAAAGAGAGGTTTGAGTTCCTCTTCTCCATTATCTTTGATGAGTTTAGCTACACCACTTTCATCTACATAACCTATTTTGGATATACGAACTCCTATGTTTGATATAGCTTTTTTAACATTAGATGCAACATCTTCAGGGGATATTATCATAAGAGAGTCCACAGAAACACCAAGGGGATCTATGTTTAATCTCTCAAGCATCTTAAGTACCTTATGGTTTATCAACCTTTTTATTTTATCCTCGAGGAAAACGAGACCAAGTCCGGTTGTCCTTGAAATCTCGTGAGCGTCTCCTCTCAAGCCTCCGTTTGTAACATCGGTCATGGCATGTACTTCAGGTAGAAGCTCTGCGTTGAAAATCGCTTTACACGCTTTTATGAAGTTTATATTCATGGTTTCCCATACCACATCAAACATTCCATGGTATATGGCGGTTGTGGTTATGGTCCCTCCCCCAGAGCCCTCTGTCATAAGTATTACATCATCAACCTCAGCCATTTTTCTTGCGGTTGGAGGATATTCTGATATACCAATTGCACCCACAGCACTTACAAGCCTATCACCTAAAACCATGTCTCCTCCAACCCTTAAGGTACTTCCAGCTACAAGCGGTACATCAACAAGTTCAGAGACTGCACAAACCCCTGCTGTAAAATCAAAGAGTTTTCCCACATCTCCATCGTCTGCGAGGTGAAGGTCACTTAGGATAGCTATTGGTTGAGCCCCCATAACACACACATCCCGCAAAGCAGCCCTTGTAACATGAAATCCACCTAAAAATGGATATTCGCTTAGACGAGAGTGTATACCGTCTACAGCTGTTGTTACATAAACATCTTGGGATTTGAGGGCTGTTTTAACAACCCCTCCATCATCCTGAGCAGATGGATTTATAAATGCACGGATGTTTGTGCTTGATACGATGTCAGCGATTTTTCTGTGGACGAAAAAATCTCCTTCTCCTCTGGAGCCAACTCCCATCTCACCCATCTTAACATCTGATTTCGGATATGCTATTAATTCTTTTAAAAATTCATCTTCGTGCTTTTCAATCTGCAAGGTGTTTTTTACTTCTTCAACTACAGCATACGCCATCTCTTCAGCTTTTTTGGGGCTTATTTTTTTGTATTCAAGTATTATTTCTTTTAAATCCTCTATAATCAATCTTTCGTCATGATCCTTGATCATGGATCTTACAAAGCCTTCTATATCCAAGATACCACCTTTTTATAAAATCTTTAACAAAAAATCCCCAGAAAAACCGCAATACAATTAAATTACCCTCTTCTAAGCTCAACCATTGGACAAATCCAGCCTTTACAAAAAGTAACTACGAATTTGCCTTTATCTGTAGTTATATAGATCTCCCAACAATCATGATCATGAAGCTTGAGTTTAACGTCAATAACCTTTTTGTCTATCAGCTTCTCGAAAGTTTTTTGACATTCTGCCAGATGTTCATCAATTTTCATAATAACTCCTCACGAATTTACATTTTTATATTTGCTAAATCCTTAACTGGAAAGGGGCTAAGACCATCCAATGGTTTTGATTTTCCACTTTCTGGATCAAACTGTTTGATGATTATCTTATCATCTATGGTAATATAAGTATTTGGCTTCTCCTCTGGATTACCCCATGCCTCTCTATTAGGTTCCCTAATCCAGCACCCTGAATTTACTGCAAGAAGCTGATTCTTATTTTTCTGATATATATCTGCTTTATGGGTATCTCCATATACAAAGCAGCTTATGGGATCTTCGGTGTGATATTTCCTAACAAAATTCAATATACTTTTATATTGCCTTTCTACTGACGTGTATCTAAGAGTCTTGCAGACTCCTCCCCAAAATGCACCTGCTGTTTTAGGTATGCTCCAAAGACCATTTTCTATGGCTGCATATTCTCCAACAAATGCTGATTGATAAAGATTCTCATATGTATGTGACATTATTGTCTCAAATTCTCTTTCATCATCAGGATAATAAGGAACACGTCCTATCATCTTGGATATTAAGGTCTGAAAAAATTTTTTTATCTTGGATGTCATTAGTTTGGGTATCAATGTTTGAAAAAAGTCTAAATGATGCCCATGCCAAAATACAAAGCCCTTACCACTTATATTCTCCATATGATATGGATATTTTATGGATATCGAACTGGTGGGGCATATCTTATTTAGGAAATTTTCAAGGTTTACGATGTTGTGGGAAAATTCCATCTCCTGGATAGTTCCTGTTTCTCTAAGATTTTCTATAAACCGTGCTTCATGATCCATCATAACAAGGTGATGGTCATGGTTTCCTACAACATAGATTATGTCTGTATTCAATTCTGAAATCGCTTTAAAAAACGAAATAGAAGATTCAATAGCTTTATTTGGTCTTGCCTGCCAAAAATCAAATACATCCCCCAATAAAATTATCTTTTCAACATCTTCATTATGATTTTTAAGTTCCCTTGTGAATTTATCAGATGTAGTTTTATTCTCCAAGCTAGCTTTCTTTCCTATTCCAAAATGGAGATCAGATAAAACCACTATCATAAAAATCACAATCCTTTTAAATTACGGGACATTCTCCACAAAGTTTTTTAAAATCCTCAAACCAACCTCACCACTTTTTTCTGGATGAAACTGGGTGGCAAAAACGTTGTCCCTACATACAACTGCAGGAATATTGACACCATAATCAACTGTTGCGGCTATTATATCTTCTTCCTCTGGCTTTACATAGTAGGAATGGACAAAATATACATAATCATTGCCAATCTCCTTAAGTATTGGACACATCCTGAGTATTTTCAGATTGTTCCATCCCATATGTGGTATCTTAACACCTTCGGGAAGACGTAGCACTTCTCCCTTAAATATATCCAGCCCTTTTATTCCCTTACTTTCTTGGCTTTTTGTAAATAGGATCTGTAATCCTAAACATATCCCTAAAAATGGTTTTCCTGATTGTATATGATCATATATAGCTTTTTCATAACCTTTGAGACATTCCATAGCTTTACCAAAGGCTCCAACTCCAGGCAAAACGATTGCATCAGCTTTTTCTATCTCATAGACATCTTTTGATATTATAACTTCAGCACCAACCTTTAAAAACCCGTTTTTTATGCTCCTAAGGTTTCCTGCCCCATAATCGATTATGATTATCATTTCCCCATAACACCAGCAAAACCATTATTTTTCCTGAAAAATGTTTGTAAAGAATTTAATGGCTTTTTGACAATTTCTTAAAAACACCTGTTTTTCGCTACCCATCTTAGGTGGTTATAATAAAGAACCATATTGTCTTAAACCTTATATCTACTATCTTTCATAAAAATCCTTTATTCGCACAGTATCTTCCAAATGAGGCGTTGAAACCTCGTGTAATAGAGAATTTTCCATTGCTACTATGGAATGCGGAATTTCAGGTTCTATTCGTATCGTATCATTTTTTCCAAAGTACTCCTTCCTATCTTTAAATTCTATGTATCCGGCTCCCTTTACTATGTACATGGTCTCATCCTTCTTACTATGGTAGTGGAATGACGTCCGATAGCCTTCCTTTATGAAAAGCTCTTTTGTAATGTACTTTTCTGTGTTTATCAGAATCTTTTCGTATCCCCATGGTTTGTCTTCTCTGTTTTTGTATTCTTTTCTTATTTCCTCAAGCTCTTTTGTCGTGTCTATCGCCATCCAGAAAAGTCCCTCTTCCTTGTAATAACCAAGTTTGTTTTCCTTGGCAAGCATTGGAAACACAGTTTTTTCGATGTCTCCAACATCAAAATCACCAAAGTCTATCTCTCCCTTAGAAAAATAAACTCCTCCATTTATGTAATAGTCAAGAAGGGGTTTTTCTTGGAAAGATACCAATCTGTCCCCGTTCATCTCGACTATACCATACGGAGATTTCATTTTTGTTATAAAGATCAAAAATGGGTAATTGGATCTTTCACCCTGATGAATCATCTTTTTTAGATTCAGGTCAGCTACAACATCACCGTTTCTTATTAAACATTGCTTATAGTTACCAATATGCTCCATGCCAAGTTTTATAGCATTTAAAGTCCCAAGAGGCTCATCTTCCTCTACATATTCGATCTTCACTCCCCTGTAATTGCTACCATATCGTTCCTGGATCTTATCACTTAAAAATCCAGTTAGAAGAAGTACCCGATCTATGTCTGAATTTTTAAAATCAAAGAGCTGCTTGTCTAATATTGTGTAACCATCCTTAATCTCGATTAGGGGTTTTGGAATCCGCTCTGTGAGTGGCCTCAAACGTTTTCCATAACCTCCACACAAGACCATACCAATTGTTTTGTCCATCTAATCACCATGATAAATTGCAAATAGACATGTTTTTTGGTTTTATTTCTTATCACGCAACATTATTATTTTAGGATACTATTTTTATATAAAAATTCACAAAAGATAAAGATTATTGTAAGAGAATTCTATACAAAACATAAAAGGATGTTTAAAATGAAGTATGAGCTTTTAGAAATCTTAGCATGTCCAATATGTAAAGAAAAGCTGATGTTAACGACTTTTTTAGAGGAGGAAGGTAAGATCTGTGAAGGTATTCTGGAGTGTAAGAAATGCCAGAGAAAGTATCCAATTATAGATGAAATTCCCCATATGCTGCCAGATGAGGATTACTCCAAAGAAATTCATAAGATGATTCAAAAGTATTCTAAAAGATTATAAAATCTCCCTTAAAACTTCTCCAAATTCTGATCTTACAATCCTATCTGTACCAAGGGTCTTTGCATGGGCATCTAACTCAGCAACAACATGTTGATATCCCATCTCAACTAAGGGTTCAACAAGCCTTGGACCATCTGTTATAGCTATTGCACTAACATCTGTAGTTTCTATAGGTACTGCATGAGGAACACCTGCAATCACTGCAAAATCAACAGATTCTTTTTTTAAAATCTCTGCAACATTCTTTCCAGTTACTGGATATTCATCCAAGCCTCCTGTTATTATATCTATTTTTATACCATCTTCTAAAAGTTCTTTTTTAATATTTTTAGCATGATTTCTTATTCTTGGAAGACCAACTTTATCATCAAGGTTTGCTATTAGAATCGGCTTATTTTTATGATAGAATCTTTCAAAAGGGACTTTTAATATATCTGAGAAAAGATAAGAGGTCTCCTTTTTTGCATTTAATACTATGGCGATCTTATCTCCTCTTTCGAATCTTTCAAGCAAAATTTTTGCAACTTCATTTTTATCATCACCATACGATGGGGGAATATATTCTCTTTTAGCCATGCCCTTTGTCTTTTCAATCTTTGTTGCCAATTTCAGCATGCGGGACTGCCTTTCTGCTTCTTCATGTGGTATTATACCTTCTTTTTCAGCAGCCTCTAAGACTGCTATGGCTCCTTCTGTGTTATCTCCTTCACCAAATCCACCATGGGATTCAACAACCAGAACCTTTGCACCTATCTTGGCGTTTTGTACAGCCTCTTTGAGATCTTCCCCTATTATCATGCTTGCACATGTCCCCACAACTCCTACCAGTTTTGGTGAGAACATGGAATCCACTTTCTGAAGCGTTTCCACCAATTTAGAAGATGCCCCAAATATAAAATCATTTTCAGACATGGCTGTGGTTACAACCCTTACACCATCATTTTCCAGCAATCTACCTGTTCTAAAACAACAACCATGAGGTCCATGTAGTATGATAACATCAGCATTTAAATCCCTTAGTGTGTATAAAGATGCTGCAATTGGACTTGGTCTTGGATGCAAATTTTCACCTCGATTAAATTTAATTTGATTGTTATTTTCAGAGAATTTTGAAAAACCTAAGTTTTTCGGTTTGGTTTAGCAAGTTTTATGTACTTGTTTGTATAAATAGATTGCTATGAAGTCGTTAACACAATTTGCATTGAATAAGGCGTATGAACGATATTAATTATATGTTGAAATGAAATGTACTTTTAGAAACAGAGAATTTATTATATTAGAACTAAAAAAAAGAGGAGTGTTTAAATTTTCAGTTGTCGGTGCTTAAACGATGAGCCTAAATATCTTATTATCTGAGATGGACACAAATTGCATTATCGAATGTTATACAAAAAGCCAAAACACAATAATTAATATGGAACACTTATCCACACTATATTTGACTAATCAGGACATTTCAGCTTGAATTGACAAAATTGTTTAAGGAGGTAATATGAATATAAATACAGCTGATTTTTATTATTTTTCAGGGACTGGAAATACTTTTCTTGTTGTAAAGAGAATGAGAGATGTTTTTGAGAAAAACAGCATAGATGTCAATCTGTACAGAATAGAACAATCAGCCCCAAAAGAAGTTAACCCTGAACATACAATTGGTTTAGGATTCCCTGTAGCAGGGTTTTCCACATATCCCTTTGTCTGGGAATTTATAGATGCGCTACCACAAGCAGATGGTACTAAAATCTTTATGGTTGATACACTTGGTGGTTTTTCAGGAGGTATCGTTGGTCCACTTCGGGGAAAATTAAAAAAGAAAGGATACATGCCCATTGGAGCTGAAGAAATCATAATGCCTCCCAATATATTCTATATTCAGGATGAGATCACCTCCAAGAAGAAAATCAATAAAGGACTCAAAAAAGCTGAAGCTTATGCCCTTGATCTTATAGATGGGAAAGCAAAGTGGAGCAGAGTTCCGGTACTTTCTGATATGATGTATTTAATCTCCAAAGGAGTTATAGGTTCATGGAAATGAAATCCCAGCAGAAATGGTTTGGATTCAAGGTAGATAAATCCAAGTGCAGTCAATGTGGAATATGCGCCCAGATATGCCCGACCAACAACATAGAAATGGTAGATTACCCTGTACATGGGTGTGATTGTGAATTCTGTATGAGATGTGTTTCCTTCTGTCCCATGGGGGCCATGCCCTGTAAGATGAATTATAAAGGAAAAGTTTATCGGGCAGTGAAAGCTGAGGAGTTTTTGGAATAAATTTTGCTCTTAATGGAGTAAGCGTACATAGAAAGTAGAAAAGAGAAAGTTTTTGAAAATCTGATAGTGGATGAAAAAATTTTCTTAACGAATATGAAACATCAATATATGAGTTTTTAGCTGATTTAGATCAAAAAGGCCACTTGAAGGTTGTATTTACAATAGAAGAAGCGGAAAGATTTGTAAAACTTATGGACTCATTTCGCATCCTTATAGGATTATGTAATCGTTTAACAGAAAATTTTAAGAATTTAGAAGAATATGGCCTTAAACTTGAATATAATCAACTTGCATCTTTCTATGCACATATGTGTCCATTATTTCCAGAAAAATTAGAATATGCTTGGCATACTTAATAAATCTTCAGTATTTGGATGTTAATCCTGTAAGTACATTGGGTTTTATAATAAAAAATTAAAGGAAGAGTATCCAGAAAATAAATTTATTAGCTATTTAGAAGCTCAAGATAGGAATTCAATAGCTCATTACACTTATTATTTCAAAAATGATCATATAATACTTTGTAAAAACTGTTTTGATCCAGAACCAGAGTCCATAAAGCTAAGGGATTTTGTAGAACAACTGAAAAGGCTAAATATTTTAGTAGAATTGTTTATTGCTATATTTTTAGATGAATTTGTAGTTAAATGGTTGGATTTTTAAACAATTATTATCAACTAAAAACTCCCATCCTGCACAGAGACGCAAAACCTACACAAAGCATAAGGATTCTCCATATTTTTCTCTTTCACCGGGCATAGATACTTCCCATCCTTGTACCTGAGCTTCAAACCTCCAGGAAATGAAGTTCCCACCGGATGTATGGACTCTTCCACCACAAAAACAGCATAAATAGCCACCAGTCCGGCAATTTTAAGAAATGCTAATTCTTTATCGCTTTTTGCCTCCTTTTTATGTTTTTTTAGAACCTCCAAAAATTCCTGGAGCTTTTCTGTGTTTATATAACCTTCATATCTCCCTTTATCGTCCTTTATATCCTTTATACGGGCTATAAATGCTTTGCTGAACGTTTTAATGTAATCCTCTCGATAGCCTGCGTGCATGTATTTAGCGTCAGCCTTCAGAAAGGCATCGGCCGTCATGAGTTCGCTTATATGTATACCGGATGCTTCTCTCTTTAATATGGATAAAAGTTCCTGCCTGCTGATTTTACGAGTAAAATCAATGTTAATTATATTTTTCACCATTTAAACCCCTTAATTTTTAAAGAAAGCTTTCATCCTGCTTTGCAATACAGAATCCACATACTGCGCCAGGATTATCTTTCTCCTTTACGGTTCTGTAGAAACCCCATAAATTTCTTATCTTATATATAAAGCTTTCTATTTGTTTCAAATGAAAAGTTTTATTAATAGACATATAGAATTTGAATATCAATAAATTATAATATAAATAAAATAATAATTCAATAAAACAACGATAAATATGAAAACGCAATTAGCTTTGTATATCTTTGTGTTTGTTTTCACCTTAGCCATCTGCTGTGTGGTGGCAGCAGCAGACACAGATCAAGCTACAAATGTAGATCAGGCCTTAATAAGCCAGCCCACAGTTGAAATCAGTCAGAATACAGTAAATCAGGCTGTGGCAGACACAGATCAAGTTATGGTGGATACCATCCAAACAGCGGCGGGCGACGACAGCCAGCCCTACAACACCAACATTGATTTTGATGAAGGAGAATTGATTGGTTTAGAACACAACACAGAAGATGACCAGTTAGAGCTATCCGAAAGTTTTAAAATAGTTCCTGCTTTTATTTGGGTTCCCAATTCCAACGAAGGCACTGTATCTAAAGTGGATACCAGAACTAGTCTGGAGCTGGCACGTTACCGTACCAGTCCTTTAAGCTATGCAAATCCATCCAGAACCACTGTGGACTTGGATGGCAATTGCTGGGTGGGTAACCGAAACACAGGTACAGCGGTCAAGATAGGGCTTTATGAGAACGAACAGTACATAGATCGGAACGGTAATGGTATCATTGAGACATGCCATGATTTAGATGGAAACGGAGTCATCACCCCCAATGAAGTCCTCCCATGGGGTCAGGATGAATGTGTTCTATATGAAATTGTTTTGATCCCGAAAAAAGAGGGCACCTATGTACCAGGAGAGTATGAAGGAACCTACCAACGACTACTGGAATCCAGGACCAAGAGGAATCGCTGTAGATTCGAAAAACAACGTTTGGATCGGTTGCTACGGAACCATGAAGTACTATTACATAGACGGCTCCACTGGAGAAATTCTAAAGACAGTAGACGTCTCATCGGTGGGTCATACTCCCTACGGAGCAGTAATCGATCAAAATGGTATTCTATGGTCTTCAAGTGGCGGTGGTAACCATGTGCTCCGGTTGGATCCCTCTGAGGACTCCTTCTCCCGAATAAACTTAGGAGAATTTTGAAAAACCTAAGTTTTTCGGTTTGGTTTAGCAAGTTTTATGTACTTGTTTGTATAAATAGATTGCTATGAAGTCGTTAACACAATTTGCATTGAATAAGGCGTATGAACGGGTTGAGAAGTTGGGTGACAAATTGATTGAAGCCAATAATGTGATTGATTGGGATAAATTTAGACCTATCGTTGCGGATATGTATGATAATCACACCGAAAAGGGTGGTAGGCCTAATTATGATGAAATATTGATGGTTAAGCTATTGGTCCTTCAGGCATGGCATGGTTTGTCTGATCCTGAACTGGAGCGGCAGGTTGCGGATCGTATTTCATTTATGAAGTTTCTGGGATTTCCAGAAACAATTCCAGACTATACTACAGTCTGGTATTTCAGAGAACGCCTCAGTAAGACGGGTAAAGATGAGAAAATCTGGGATGAACTACAAAGACAACTAGATGAGAATAATATGAAGGTTAAAGAGGGTGTTATGCAAGATGCGACTTTCATAACCTCAGATCCAGGCCATGCACGGGCTGATAAGCCCCGAGGACCTGAGGCTAAAACCCGGAGAAACAAAGAAGGCACCTGGGCTAAAAAAGGCGGGAAATCACACTTTGGCTATAAACTACACATTAAAACTGACATCGATCACGGTTTGATAAGAGCTGTGGAAACCACCACTGCAAACGTGCACGACAGCCAAATAGACCTTAGTGAACCTGGAGAAGTAGTTTACCGGGACAGAGGATATTTCGGAGCGCCTTGTAAAGGTTATAACGCCACTATGGATAGAAATGTCCGCGGACATAAAATAACCATCAAGCAAAAAATGCGCAACGAAAGAATCACCCGTAAAAGAGCGCCCTGGGAACGACCCTTCGCTGTGATCAAAAACATATTCAAGTCAGGCCACCAACTAGTCACCACCATCCGCCGAACCCACACAAAAAACCTATTCTCCTGTTTCGGCTACGATCTAAAACAACTCATCACTCTCCAAAAAAACACAACCTAGCGAACGCTATCAAAAAAACAAGGAAAAATAGCCAAAAAAACATATAAAACATGAAATTAATCCCAAAGAACCTGTGAAAAATCAGAACACAAAAACAAAAATCTAAAAAGTCAAGTTAATCAAAATTCTCT
>CAZLGO010000001.1:24403-49185 GCA_964559295.1 uncultured Methanobacteriaceae archaeon | reverse complement strand
TAGCAGAGTGGATATTAGTCCCACTATCACGAATTCGTATCCTAAAGTGTCGGTTAGAAGTATCTACAGTACCATCATTCAAAACCAAGTGACAAGAAGTTTTCCTATCATCCTAAAACACCCCTTATATAACCGGTTTGATCAAATAGAGCATTTGCTGCACTTTGAGACAGTTTCATGAAGTATTGTGGATACAGACCCATCAAAATGCATGCCAGTATTAAAATGACTATAGGCAAAAGCATTGACAGCGGTGCTTCTTTAACATCTTCTAAGCTTTTTGGAAGCTTACCAAGGAATATCTGCTGGAAGAACCTTAGGAAATATCCAAGTGTTACAACACTCATTACAATAGATACAACTGCTGCTAGTGAATTACCGCTTTGAAAACCTGCTATGTACAGCATAAGTTTGCTCCAGAATCCATTAAACGGTGGAATACCTGCTATCGCTAATCCACCGACTAAAAACCCAAATGCAGTTACTGGCATCTTTCCAGCTAAACCACCAAGCTTATCCATGTTTCTGGTTCCTATTCTATATACGATCACGCCAGCGCACATAAAGAGAAGCGCCTTCATTACAGCATGGTTTAAAACGTGGAATATGGCACCACTAACAGCAAGTCCTGTAGCCATTCCAATTCCAAAGAGGATATAACCAATCTGGCTTATACTTGAGAAGGCAAGCATTCTTTTTATATCCACCTGAACCATTGCCATTAGTCCGCCTACAACCATTGTAGCTACACCTAATGCCAAGACTGCCAGCAGAAGCGGATGTATAGCAACCATCGAAACTCCGAATACTGTAAATACTGTTCTTGCAAGACCATAAACTCCTGTTTTTATTACAACGCCTGATAACAGTGCACTTATTGGTGAAGGTGCTGCTGGGTGAGCATCAGGAAGCCATGAATGCAGAGGTACCATTGCAGCCTTAAGTCCAAATCCTAATATAAAGAAAACAAGTGCAAAGCTTAAAATCGGGCTTTGTCCAACAAGTGCTATGCGTTGTGCTAAATTTGCCATGTTTAATGTCCCCGTTATTGCATAAAGCAATGCTATACCTATCAGAACGCCCAAAGTACCAATGGTACTTAAAACTTGAAACTTGAATGCAGCTTCCACCTGTTCCTTTCCAACGGTAAATGCAACCAACGCATATGCTGCTATCGCCATTATCTCAAGAAACACGAATAAATTAAACATGTCTCCTGTCAGAATGATTCCATTCATCCCAGCCAAAAGCAGTTGTACCAAAGCATAGTACTGCACAAGTCCTGTGTATTTTTTCATGTATTTGTAGGAATAAATCACTGCTAAAAGTGTTAGCCCTGATACTAAGACGGCTAAAAGCAAGCTTAAACCATCGACAACAAGGTTTATCCCAAAGGGAGGTATTCTACCCCCCAAAATATAGACTATTTTTTCTCCTCCAACAAAAACTGGATTAATCAACAACACTAATACTCCAACTGAACCTAAAGGACCTAAGAATGCCAATGTATTTCTAATTGCAGCGTGTTTTTTTCCAATTAGCGGAATTAGAGTAGACATAAGTAAAGGTATTGCAATAGCCAATATTGGTGCTTGCTTTAGTATTCCTTCAATCATTCTCTCAACTCCCTCATTTTTTGGATGTCAAATGTACCATAACGTTGGTATGCTCTTACTGCTATTGCTATTAGCAAAACAGTGGTTCCAAGACCGATAACTATAGCAGTGAGTACCAAAGCTTGTGGTAGAGGATCAACCAATGTAGTTTGGGGAACCCAGGCTGCTGTGTACTTCACTTCGCCTGGTGTTATAATAGGTGCTGTGCCCCCGGTTCTGTAGCCCAAAGAGATCCAAAATAGATTCACCGCATATTCCATGAAACCAATACCTATTATTATCTTAATCAAATCTCTTTTAACTAACACTGCATAAAGCCCTATTGTAAATATCGCTGCTGCCATAATATAATTCAGATTTGCTATCATTCTTCCTCACCCATCATAATTACTATCACTAAACCAAGAAACATTGCTGCGAGTGCTCCAGCTACCTTAATACCAATAGCTATATTATAGTATGGTATAGCTCCAGCGCTTACCCACTGGGCTGGAGTTCCTCCTATCAATCCCCAATAAGGTGCAAAGAAGTAATGTCCAATGGCAATTCCCACAAAGGCTATAGCCACAAATAAAAATGCACCAAGGGAGTCTAAGATCTTGGTTCCATCGTAGGTTATTTTCTTTGTAGTCGCTTCAAGACCATAAGCGAGAACCAATAGTGCTATACCTGCAGCAATTATTACTCCTCCAGGGAAACCTCCCCCAGGAGTTAGGTGTCCATGTAAAACGATGTATATTCCAAACAGGAGTATTGGAGCTACTATTAGTCTTGATATGGTCCTGACTATGAGACTCATACCTTTCATTCTTCCTTCCCTCCTTTTTTAGATTTAAGACCTCTAAGAACTGCTGCCACGCCCAGTGCGCTTGTAAACAAGACTATTGCTTCTCCCAATGTATCGTAACCCCTGTAGTCTAATATGATCGCTGATACTAAATTTATGGCACCTGTATCCTCAACACCATGCTGAAAGTAATAGTTAGTCACGTTTATGGCTGGATTACCAAAGGAGGGTAAAGCCCCTAATACGCTGGCAAATGATCCAAGAAATACTATGAGAAACACAAGTCCCAATAGTATGCCTGTTGACATCCATGGACTTGGAGTACCTTCTCTTGTTGTCTTTGCCAACGCTGCGACCAACATCACAAGCGTTATTACTTCAACGCCTGCCTGAACTATTGCTACATCAGGAGCCTGAAGCAGTAGAAAAACCACAGTCAGAGCAAATCCAACTACTCCAGCAGCAATAACAGCTGAAAGTAAATCCCTAATTTCCACAGCTATGATTGCTCCCACAACCATGAACGCTAATAGAATCCATTGAATTAAAACTATCAGCTCCATTTAAATCCCTCCTAAAGCCAAGAAACAGGCTATTCCTATAAATATTATCAGCCAAGAGATATATGTGGTAAGGGTTCCTGTGTGTGTTTTTCTGAACAATTGAGTAAATCCAACGATGCCTCTTACTATAGATCCATAGATTATGTCAAATCCACCTCTCCTACCAATGTTGTAAGGTGTCTTAAATGTTTGTTTTACTGGATAGTAGAAATGATGTGAAGTCACTGATATCTCCTCAGAAGGTAGATCTTCACCGCATGAATAGGTTGTAGCTGGCTCTCCTTTCGTAACACCAACTCTGCTTACTGCATAGAGTATCGCACCGATTATCAAGGCTGCCACCAACATCAGCGTTGCAGGCGCTGGACCCCATATTCCAATGTTTGTATATATCGGAGCAGGTATATTTCCAATGGATAACTGCATACCTATGGCACTCAAACCAGGCAATATCAGATATTTTAGCGGTAGTTGAGGGAATACTCCGAAAAGAACACACGCAGATGCCAATATACCCATTGCCACCGTCATAGCTTTTGGAACTTCCTTAACATCTTTGTACTCTTTGGGTCTTCTACCATAGAACATGCTGTGGGTGAGTTTTATAAAAGACGCCAAAGTCAAAGCACTTACAATCATGGCTATAACTGCAAAAACTGGATAGGTTTGTATTGTTGCTGAATATATCATCCATTTAGATGCAAAACCGTTGAACGGTGGGACACCAGAAATAGCCAATGCGCATATCACAAAGGTAAGAGCTGTTATTGGCATGTTCCTTGCTAAACCCCCAAGGTTGTTTAAATCTTTAGTTCCAGTTCTATACTGTACTGCTCCTCCTCCAAGAAACAAAGACATCTTGTATAAAGCGTTATTTAATAAGTGAAATATGCCGGCTGCTATTGCCAATGGTGTTCCTATTCCCACACCTAAGATCATATATCCAACCTGACTAATGGCGTGGAACCCCAGCAGCCTCTTAAGATCATCTTGTATTAGTGCCATCATCACGCCCACGAACATCGTTATTGCTCCCAAAGTGGCGATAGCTATGTTCCAAGCAGCTGTTATTGTGAATAAATAGTAACAAATTCTAGTAAGCATGTAGATTCCCATTATTTTTTCAACAGCAGCTGGAAGCATGGCTACTGCTGGTGTAGGAGCCGCCGCTGCCGCATCAGCCAGCCATGTATGCAATGGAACTCCTGCTGCCTTAGCGATTGGTCCTATGATGAAGAGCGCTAAGGCTGTTCCAACTACATATCCTCCTACAGGACTTGTACCTAAAGCTTTTGCTATATCTGGTATGTAAAAAGTACCTGTTACAAGGAATATGATAATTATTCCGATTATCATCGCATAATCAGCCGCGCTGACTATCATTAGGCTTTTCCATGCCGCTTTTTCTTTTCCTTTTTCTTTGCCAAGGTTTATAAGACCGTATAGTGTTACACCTACTATCTTCCAAAATACAACAAACAGAATCAAGTTAGCTGACAGTAACGCCCCTATAGCTGTTCCAATAGAAAGAAGCATTAGACTATAGAAAGACCTAGTAGATTCGTATTTTGACATGTATGAGATCGAATATAGGATCCCCACTGTGCCCAAAAACGCTGCAAAGAAAACCATGGGGACACTTAGCCCATCTACAAGCAATGAAAACTTTGTTGATATCATCGGCGCCCACGATAATAAATCCTGCGTCATAGGTATTTTTGCTATCCCATTTACATGCAGGTAAGATAGCAGCATCAGAGAAGCTACCACCGAGGTTGCTGCTCCTGCAAGAAATGCAAACCAACCTCTTATTTTTTCAGTAAATAGAGGAGCAATTAATGCTGCTATTATGGGTATTGCTATTACCAAAATTGGTGAATATTGAGTTATAGTATTCATTTTTATCACCACACCCTATTTTCCTTTAGACCTATATTTTTTAGTATAAGCTCTTACAGTAAAGTCCAAAGCTCTTCTAATTGCCTTTGCAATTCCTCTGTATTTTGTAGCTCTATACACGTAAATTAAGACAAAGGCCACAAGCACAGCTATTATGCCATAAGTTAAGTAAATATTTAGATGCATAGCTCTTACAAGATCTATGAGTGCCAGTGGAGTCACCACAGCCCAGAAAAACTTGAAGGCTTGACCGACTCTTACTCTTGCTGTTATTCCAGCTATTGCAGCTACAACAACCAAAATTAATATAGCCTTTATTAAATGGATTATAACAGCTGGTATTGTAACTCCTGCAACAACTGCTGATACAGCGCCTCCAAAGAACATTGCAACACACCAACTGATCATGGCGAATAATTTCATATCGTACGCTAACCTGTTTATACCAAGCAATCCTCCTGAATGCTCGACATAAACACCATCTACTATCTCAGTTTCAGCTTCCGCCTGATCGAATGGCAGTTTACCTAATTCAGCCTGCATCGCCAATATGAAAGCTATTGCTGCAAATGGATATTGGAGTGCAAACATTCCGCCTGCCATCTGTGAGCTGATAATTTGCCCCATGTTCAATGATCCTGCCGCCAAGACAGGTACTAAAACCGCCACAACCAATGGTAGTTCCAATGATAACAACAGGGTCATCTCTCTCGAAGCACCAACTGCTCCAAATGGATTTCCGGAGGAAGATCCGCAAAGTATTGTTGCTATTGCCATCATTGCAAAGAGATAGATTATGACTATGATATCACCTGCAAAACCAAAAACCGGTTGGGGTCCTGCTATTGGAATAAGCATTACAACTGTTGCCACCGCCGCCAATGAGATGAGTGGTGCAAGTATAAACATCGTTCTACTTGCTGCCTGTGGTATTATTATATCCTTTGAGATGAGCTTTACAAAATCGTAAAAAGGTTGCAGAAGGGGAGGTCCCACTCTATGTTGGAACTTCGCTGTGGTCTTTCTTGCAACCCATTCAAAAAACATTCCTATTACTGCTGTAAAGAGCAAACCTGGGTAGATGAAAAAGGCTAAAATTTCATAGATCATTTAGCTGCCTCCTTTTTTAGATATTCTTTGTATTGATCCAAAACGCTTTTAGGCCATAAAGGTACTCCGCTCTTGTATGCTGCCCTGGCTATTGCATGAGAAGCCACTGGTCCTGTCACTAACAAAAACAACATGATCAAAAGGGGCTTTATAACATAGGAAATACTTGCCCCAGCAAGATACATGTTGATTCCGATTATGGTTAATCCCACCATAATAGAACCTTCTCCAAGGGTTACACACTTAGTGCTTGCATGAAGCCTGTTGTAAACGTCTGGAAACCTCAAAATACCCAATACGCCTAAAAAATTGAATATTACACCAATAACCGCAAGGATGGCTACTATTATCTCAACGATTGTCATTTAACCCCTTCCTTTTAGATTCTCCAGAATAACATTCACAGCCCTTTCAGGTTCTTTCTCAACAAGGATCTTTCCACCTGTTATATCCTCAAATTTAGTTGCAAGAATATCTCTAACACCTGAAACCCCTGCTGGGTGTGAAACGCCAAAAACAGTTGGAATTCCCAATGCAACAAAGAACATGCTTGTTGCTGCTGCTTTTTCGCTTGTCCATTCTGGTGCGCATGTTACAACCGGAATTTCTTTTATCGTTTTCCCCATAGCTTTTGCAACTTCAAGCACCAAGCTGCAAAATCTTGAGATGTCCACATATGATCCTAAGTGTACAACAGGTGGTATTCCTGCCTCCTGGCAAAATACTCTTAAATTATCTCCAGAAAGTTCGACAGCCTCTGTTAAGACACCAGATTTCGCAGCTGCATATGACCAGCAGCCAGTTCCAAATACCAAACAGTCGTTCTTGATAAGACCCTTTGTAATCTCAACATGGGACTTATCATGTATGGTTTTTGGGTTGTTGCATCCCCAAAGCAGGGCAATTCCTTTTATTTCTCCATCAGCTATTGCAGATGCAATCTTATCTGCCGGTAATTTTGAATATCCGCCGGTAAATGATGTCTTCTCCTCAGGTATGTTTATTCTTGCTTCTTTTCTGTTTTCGAAATTATCTATAGCTATATTTACGATTTGAGCAGCTATTTCATCAGCTTTATCGATGTCAAATTCGATGTGCTCTGCACCAGGTATTTTTGCCTTTTCTGTAGTTATTATTTTTGTATGGAAATCAGAAGCTGTTTCAACCAAAGCAGGCATTATACACCCTGAATCTACAACCACAGCTTCAACGGCGCCAGTTAATGCTGCAAGTTCCTGCTGTAGGAAGTTTCCAAGCATTGGTGTTCCATGACGTACAAAAAGCTCATTACCGGCACACATCATTCCATAAACTTCGATTCCCTTCGCACCCTTTTCTTCTGCATATTTTCTTATTTCCGGATTTCTTGTTGCTTCGAATATTTTCTCAAAAAGAACCGGCGCATGACCTATAGCCACTATGTTAACATAATCTTTTTTCAGGGTTCCAAGGTTTGATTCTCCTTCCTTAGGCTGAGGTGTTCCAAAAAGGATATCTTGTAACTCAGAAGAAATGAAAAGACAAGCACCATCTGCTATACCAAGTTTGAGTGCATGTAGTATCTGATCATAAGGATCTGCACCTACACCAAAGTTCAATCTAAATGCACCTTCAACGATCTCTTGGTTTATGTTTGTAGGTAGAATGCCAAGCTCTTGCCACATACTTATTAGCTCTTCTGGCATCATCTCCAGGAAATTCAAGGTTCCTTCGTCTTTTGAAAAATCACCTAATGCCTTCTCAGATAGGCAAGAAATATCCCCACAATCTAATTTTTCCAAAACTTCTTTGAGTTTTTCCTCATCTGCTACCTTGTAAGGGACTTTTCCTTCTGAAACTCCTTGCAAAACTGCTGAAATGTTCTTTGCTGCTGTTGCATGGGCAGATGTACCCCTTACAACAAGTTTCAGGAAATTTCTCGCTGACATCATCTCATCGGTTAGCCCGCAAACTCCCCTTTTTGGACCTTTACCTGGAAGTTCTTCAAAAGGGTCAATTCTGCAGGTCCCCATGTTACAATCTCGGCAGCATAAATCAAGCTCCCCAAAACCACATTGAGGCATTTGCAGGTCAAGTCTATCAAAGGCTGTATCGATTAAATTCTCCTTGGCTATCGAGATCATCTTTTCTGTTGCCTTATCTATTGTTTTCATATCATACCCTCTCTTTTGCTATTTTACTAAAATCACCATATATCAATGCTCCTGTAGGACAAGATTCAACACAACAAAAATCTCTTTCTTCAAACGGCTTAGAACATTGTAATTCGCATTTTACAGCAGCATTTTTCTTAACATCAAAATAAATAGCACCTATTGGACAGGCTTTTATACAACTTTGACAACCGATACATATAGCAGGATTGATCACAACTACACCGTCGTCTCTTTTGTAAATTGCCTCTTCAGGACATGCCTCTATACAAGGATTTACTTCGCAATGACGACAGAACATTGGTATCGAGAAATCTCCAACTCTTTTTACTCTTATTCGTGATTGTAATTGAGGTCTTTCTTTAGATGCTTTGAAAACATCATCCTTATCTGACCACTGCAACGCACACTGGATCTTACAGGTATAACAGGCCATGCACTTCTCTATATCAACGTATACAATTTTCTCCAAATTATTCCCTCCAAAAATCCAATTTTATCCTTTACACCCAGGTGGATGGCAATATGGCTTTACTAACAATAATATTATTTAAACCATTTTCTATTTTGAATAAACAAAAAAGTTTATATAGGTGTTCTTTCAACCCACCTATCTCATCATGCAGTATTAATTAATTTTGCTTTATTATGATGTAAAAGAAGAAAAAGAAAGAGTTTAGGATCAAAAATCTGCTCACTTTAACATTTTATGCCACATGAATAACCCAAAAGACATATTTCCGTTTTTTCGTTGGATTTTTGGCTACTTGTATCCGAAAAAAATTTTTATTCTCTGTTTCAAAGAAACGGGAATTTAACTACTTGGTTTACCAAGGTTATATTTCCATTTTCGAACTTAAACTCTCAATGCACCCTACAACCAAAAGAACTTATTTTGTATATGTTTTTGTATATGCTTTCGAGGATTTAGCATCCAAAGTGCTATTCATTGACTTTAACGGCATTTTCATCCATTTTTATGTTTTTACCTTCTTCTTGTAGAAGCTGGTAACTTCCTTCCATTTTTATCCATTGCTATAGGCATTGAATATTCTGATTTCCAACGGCATGTTTCTTCGAGGACTTAGCTTTGATAACTACAAAAACTCATTTTTCTGTGTAAACGGGTCTTAATAAAATCTTTGACAAACTTTTCTCCAACGAGTTTTATTTTTATTATATTTTTATAAAAGCATTTTTGCTTGCATTGTGGGCTTAAATCTGATTCGATGTTCATAATCCCTATCAGATATATTGTTATCCAGACAATATTGCTATTGTTAAATACCATTATTATTTATGAACAATATTGCTCAGATACATAAGTTTATCAATTAGTAAAGATCAGCTTTTCTACAGAATCATGCATACCACCGAATCGAAAAATGCATTTAAAAGAATTAATAAACCTAAAAGAATCAATAAAAAATTAGAGAATTGAAATCGCTCAATAAACAAAAGGAGTGATTATTAAAATTTTAATTGTTGAGACAGGGGTTTTAGAGCAATAAAGGTTATAAGCAAGATTTCGAAGTATGATCTACAACATTTGTTGGAAAAGACACCGTAAAAAAACAATAAAACGTGTAGAGACGATAAAGCGATGTGTTTATATACTCAACATCTTCAACATCTGGAGAAGATGATTTGCACAGTATTAATCAATGAATCCGTATAAATATAAAATTCAATGAAACTGGTGGGTGGTGAATAAATGGCTGCAAAACTGTTTTTTGATCCTGTAACTCATTGGGGTGCTTGGCTTTGGATATTGGGCACCACTCTCGCAGTACTTTTATCCATAAGAATATATTACACTTCACAAAAATTCAAACTAGGAGCGATAGCAGAGTTCTCAAAACCATTCCAGACCCTTCTTTTTGGATCCATTGTTGTTCCACTTGTTCTAATGGCAATTGGATTTTTAATATTTGCATATCATTTCTTTAGGTGCCACATGTGCGGTACAATAGGTGGTATCTGTGGCGCAGAGTTGATCTGGGGAGCTATTGTCATAGATATCGGGCTTATATCCCTCGCTATTTCATGGATATACATAGAAAAGATCTTTAAAAGTTACAAGATGATCTAAAAAACATGTACAGCAGAAGCCTTAAAGTACATCCAAACATCAAACCCCACGTTTATTTTTAGATCGAAAAAAGACTTCCGTGTCATAAAAACGCTAAATTGTTCTCCAGAATCGATTATCAACCGTAACAATGCTCCCATATCAATCACTTCTTTAATTCGACCTTTTATAACATTTCTAGCGCTTGTTTTAACCTTTTCGGTTGAAATCGTAATATCTTCAGGCCTTATACTTAGATAAATATCGCCATTTTTTGGGGTAGAGGAGTAAATAACCAAATTTTTTGTTTTTATTTTAGTTAAGCCATCAGTCTCTTCTGCAAATCCTTTTATAAGATTTTCAACACCTACAAAATTAGCCACAAACTTGCTTTTAGGTTTTCTAAATATCTCCTCTGGGGTTCCCACCTGCAAGATTTCTCCTTTATTCATAATCGCAATTTTATCAGCAAGTCTCAAAGCTTCGTTGAAGTTATGAGTCACATGGATGATTGTTATGTCAAAATCCCTGTGTATTTTCTTTATTTCTTTTATCAATTCATCATGAAGTCTCTCATCAACTGCACTCAAGGGTTCATCTAACAACAATATCTTTGGATAAATAACAAGAGCTCTTGCTAAAGCTACTCTTTGCTGTTCTCCTCCACTTAAGGTTCCCGGATAACGATCGGCGAGAGTTGATATATTAAAAAGTTCCATTATGGCCTTTACCTTACTTTTTATTTCATTTTTATCATATTTCCTTAAAATCAGTCCAAAAGCAATGTTTTCAAATACGTTTTTGTGAGGAAAAAGCATGTAATCCTGATAAACAAACCCAATTCCTCTTTTCTCTGGTGGAAGCTTTGTAGAATCCACATCATCAATATATATTTTTCCAGAATCTGGGGTCCATATACCTGCGATCAACTCTAAAAGCAAGGTCTTACCAGCTCCAGTTGGACCTAAAATTACAAAATATTCACCATCAGCCACCTGAAGGTTTATTTCACGTATCTTGAATTCCTTCCAGTCCTTGGATATATTTTTAAGTTTTATCATGTAATTTCCATCCTCCAATAAGCAGCCTGACCAGTACGAAAACAACTATGCATATTAAAATGAGCAAAACAGCCACAGGTTTCGATGACGATAATCCAAAGTTTAAAAATCTGTTGTAGATGAGCGTAGGCGCGATCATGGGATAATAGGCTAAAACTATAACAGCTCCAAATTCGCTTATGGCTCTTGCCCATGTCATTATGGATCCAACAACAACACTCCTTAAGGATAGAGGCATCGTTATTGTAAAAAATGTCCTCAAACTTCCAGAACCTAATGTTCTAGCGACTTTCTCAAGTCTAGGATCAACGCTTTCAAATCCTTCTCTTGCAGAATTTATCATAAAAGAAGCACTTACAAATAACATTGCCACAACAATACCTGGAATCGCGTCGATAAAATTGATACCAATCTTGCCAAATGGCAATCCAAGGATTCCGTTAGGTGAATAAACAGTAAGAAGAGCTATGCCGCTTACAGTATGCGGAATTACAATTGGTATATCCACTATTGACTCTATAAAACCTTTTCCAATGAAATCATGTCTCGCAAGGATGTATGCAAGTGGTACACCAAATATGATTGCTATGATGGTTGCGGTAAATGCACAGTATGCGCTTATAAATATTGAATTAAGCACTTCGTTATCATTCAAAGTCTTCATAAGAACAGAGGGATCTTCGGATATTATCATGGTAACTAAAGGAATTAAAACGAACAAAATTGCAAATGATCCCATGAGGGCAAAAAAGAATGTAGAATAATCTATTTTTCTCATTTTATTCACCTTTTGTATAATCCTTTGAGTTTATTAAAATCGGTTTTATAATGGACAATATTATAAAATAAATAAAAATAAAGGACAAAAAAGTTAATCTCCTTTACATCTATTTTGACTATTTGCCTTGCGTCACGTATGGTTTTAGCATATCTGGTATCTTGGATAAGTCAACTGTTGAAACTGCGGGTGTTATAGGTTCTTGGAAGTTTTTCTTGAGTATATCAATACCCTCATTTGTGATCATCATTTTTACAAATTCCAATGCAAGTTCCATTTGTTTTGAATTCTTTACCACAGTTATCCCATATACTATCGGTTTCAATGTTACAGTTTTACTTTTATCTGTATCACTGTTTTGTATCAGACTTATTTTTTTGTATTCGCTCTCATATTTTGTATATTTTAGATTGAGCTTTTCAGGAAGTTCGATGAATCTTGCACCAGAGTTTCTGTGCTGTTCTGCAACGCTTTTGTATATGATAAGATAGTCCAGATTACCAGATTCAATCGCCTGCATTAAATCTACTTCCTTTGGTCTTATCATGACCTTGGAAGTTGGATTTAAATTACTTGGTGCATATATTACAAAACCTGTACCATTTGTTTCTGATGTCATTGCTGTGTTTTGAGCAATCAAATCATCAAATATATTATCATCATTGTAAAATGATTCTGCAAGCTGGAATAGCATAACAGATCTGTATCCACAAGGATCAGCATTTGGATCGCTGAAACCGAATTTTACGTCGGGCTTTCTGAATATTTGATACCAATTTTGTCCATTTATCTGGCTTTTGTATTTACTCTCATTTGAATATACAATTACAAGTTCTCCTCTTGCAAACTGTAAATTCCAGTCAGCATGGTCCGGTATCATTCTTTTGTCAATTAAATCATAGTCGGCTACTGCTACAATGTCTCCTGGCCTTTTAAGATCTTTTATCTGCTTTACAGCGTCAGCGCTTCCATAAGCCTCTCTTTGAATATCTACATTGGGATGAGATGCTTCGAATGCCTTTTCAGCATCTGCGAGTGGAGCAGATAAACTACCTGCATGATATATCTTCAAAACGGTTTTTTCCTGTGCAACGCCTTGATAGGCATATATACCTACCCCTATAACAGCCAGAACTATGATAATAGCTGCTAAGATTATTTTATTATCCATTTTTCCTACCTCCTCATCCTTCAACTCAGAGGTATCACGATATGCATATATAAACATATCGATCTTTATAAAAAATAACTAAAACTCATCCATTTCAGATATATCAACCAAAGTCTCAACAGCCTTAACATCCACATGGATTCCTTGTTCTTTTATTGCTGCAATCTGATTTAAACCACCCGGTGTTACGATGCCCACGTGGTATCTTTCGACTTTAGCATTATAAACGAATTCACTTGGTTTTCCAACTTTTAGGATCGAAAACCCTGCATCTTCAACTTTATCCAAAATATCAATGGCTTTGGGGCGGGCAAGATATGGAATCTCCCTTAAACTCGCAAGTATTCTGCCACTACCTTCTATAGCATCTAAAACCGACGTCATACCTTTTGCAAGATATATCTCGTGAGGATCTAAAGAGGATCCACTGTATGCCGTAAGTTCAACGAACCTTGGTTCTTTCTTTCCAATCTCGAGAATTCCTCCATAACGTGGAACCGCCAATATGCCGTTTTTGATCAATATTCCATCAATTGTTAAACTGCAAACAGTTACAATACCTGATTTGTCTGAATCTTTGGGCGAAATTATCTTAAAAAACCTACTCGTACAGTACTTTGACCTACATACTCTACCCATAATCTCCAATGCATCATCAAGATCCTCGTTCTTAACATAGGATATGTTTGCAACGACATTGCCTTTTTGAGATTTTAAATCTAAATCCACCTTATATATAAAATTCCATGCTTTTGAAAGTAAAAACTCAACTTTCTTTTTAATTTCAGGAGCGATTGCCTTTAATACAGGTTTTGAAGCGACGATCTTTTCCATATCCGAAAATTCCATAATACCTTCTGCTGATTTAATATCAATGGAGTAACCTGCTTCCTTCGCAGCACAAAGTGGTGTTATTCCGCCAATTATTGCAATGCCTACCATATCATCCTCTACAGGAATACCAAGGACAGATTCCCCGCTTTCACCAATCTTGAGAACTCCTGATATTCCTATCTTTCGAAGCCTTTCAAACAAATCTTGTGCTTTTTTTTTTGCTGTACTTGGTATTACTCTGAAATTTGCAGGAATTGCCCCACTTCCTTCTTCAATTACTTGAAGAGTTGAGGTCATCTCTTTAGCTGCGAAAGCCTCAAGTGGATTCATTGACGTCTTTTTATATTCAATAAGTTCTGTAAATCTTACTGGGACATTGTCCTCAATGCTAACAATGCCACCATACTTTGGAATTACTGGTATCCCTTCCCTTAGGAATATTCCGTCTATAGTTGTACCACAAATAGTATTTAATTCAATTTTACTATCTAATTTAGCCATTTTTATGTAAGGACTCACTGCGATACCTTTTTCGAATACTTCTTTGATTATATCCATTATTTCCTTCTCATAAGTAAAATTAGACGTATTTACAACGACCATGCCCTCTCCTTTTATAGGATCCAAGCTTGTTTGGTAGATCCTCTCCTCAAATTTGGAAAAGACAAAGTCAACTCGATCGTAAATCAGAGCTTTCTCAAGCTCCTCTAAACCTTTATCTGTTATTTTTCTTCCTGCATATCCAATACGTTCTGTGAATCCCCGCTCATCCAGAATACGCATATGATATCGTACCGCCCTCTCCCCAAGATCATAACCTTTCTTTTTAAGCTCCTCTGCAATGGTACTAGCACCAAGGGTCTTTTTCTTATCAGAAAGGATTCTTAGGATTTCTACCATCTTACGATCAGTCTCGTGGGGCATGCGTTCACCAAGGTCCTCTTATAATCTATTGATAGCTAAAAAATAAAAAAATGAAATAGATGAATCATATCTCCAAATATCTGTTTACTTCGTATTTGAAAACTTGAACACGATAATCATCCCATTCTCTCCTTTTTAGCTTCATGAATTCGTTGTATATATGATCTCCCATTGCCGATTTTACAACGTCGTCCTCTTCAAGCGCGTGATATGCCTCCCATAGACTTGATGGGAGGGTATCTATCCCTCTCTTTACAAGTTCTTCAGGATTTAATTCAAAAACATCGAATTCTGTTGGTTCACCAGGATGGATCTTTTGTTTTATACCATCGAACCCTGCCTCAAGCATTGCAGCAAAAGCAAGATAAGGATTACATGAAGGATCTGGACATCTAAATTCCACTCTTGTTCCAGCGCCTCTTGAAGCTGGTACTCTTACAAGTGTTGATCTGTTCTTCAGACCATATGATATGTAAACCGGTGCTTCGTATCCTGGAACAAGTCTCTTGTATGAATTTACGGTAGGTGCTACAACAGCCGAAAGAGCTTTAGAATGCTCCAGAAGACCTCCTATAAAGTAGTATGCCTTATCAGATAATTCATTTTCGCCATCAGGATCATAAAATAAGTTTTTTTCATTTTTAAATAAACTTTGATGGCAGTGCATACCGCTTCCATTCACTCCATAAAAGGGTTTTGGCATGAATGTTACTAAGTATCCTAATTTAGCTACTATTGCTTTTATGGCCTGTTTAAATACTATAACTGCATCTGCAGTCTTTAGAGCATCGTCGAACTTAAAATCAATTTCATGTTGACCAGGACCAACTTCATGATGGCTTAGTTCAATGTCAAAATGAAGTTCTTCAAGTCCTAAAACAAGCTCCCTTCTGAAATCAGTGCCTTGATCTACTGGTTCAACATCAAAATACTCACCAGCATCGTGTGGCTCTATGTTTCCATATTCGTCTTTTCTTATTATGAAAAATTCAGGTTCTGGACCAACGTTATATGTGTATCCTTCATCTTTTATCTTCTCTAAAGCCCTTTTAAGGATGTATCTTGGATCTCCTTCAAATGGGTCTCCGTCTGGCCAATATATATCACAGATGAATCTACCAACGCCCCTCTCTTCAGGTCTCCATGGTAATGTTGAAAAGGTTATAGGATCTGGTTTCGCGATCAGATCACTTTCATTTATTTCAACAAAACCTTCTATTGAGGAACCATCAAAAGGAACACCATCTTTTATCATGTCTTCAACATCTTCTGATCTTACAATTGGAACCGCCATATTCTTTGGAGTTCCATTTATATCCACAAACTGTAGCCTTACAAATTTTATACCTGCTTTTTCAATCCTCTCAATAACTTCTCCTATTTTATCTGTCATATGATACCTCCAAAACTACAGATATCTTACCGGAAAAAAGTTTCCGATTGCTTCTATATAAATGTTTCGGGTATATAAAATTCAATTTTTTCGCCCGTTATTCATAAATAAATTGAAATTGGGTTTTTTAATCAAATAATCACCATAAAATACGATTTTTTTAAAATATTTATTATTTTAAGTGAAATTTTGATTTTAATTGATATTTAATCTGATTTTAACTCAAAAAGTAATTTTAGAGGCTTGTTAATGGTAATCTTATAAAGGATTAATCAATAAAAGAATAAAATCAAAAACATTATATACTGGGTGTGCTTATTATCTGTCATGATTATTCATGTTAATGGTATATACATGCTGTTGGGTTATATTTTTGCGTTAATCTCCACAATAATTGTAGGGGTATTATTAAAACTTCCAATACTCCCTGAGAAGCCTATGAGGCATTCTTGGAGGATAAGCGTCATTTTCCCAACGGTTGTAATTGCCATTGGTACTGTGGCCATAGTCGCTGAATTTGGATATAGTGGAGCAGTTGTTGGTGTGGTTGTTGGAACATTGTCTGCATTATTCTCAAAGTTATTATTGGAGAAGGTGTTTCCAAAACCTGCTGCGGAGGAATCCCATGAATGAAATAATTGCAATCGCAATTGCAGCTTTCATATCGTGGATAAATTTCGTCTTGATAGATACATGGATGGGTCTTCCTGAGGCGCCTGGTGTTAGGGGAGCAGAGGTTATAGGAAGATCCGTAAAAGAAAGAGGTGGGGATCTTTCAGGTGGATTTTTCCAGGGGAACATTGTATGCTCTCCAGATGCCTCTGCAGGGACTTTATTAGCGTCTGCAGGATGTTATTGTATAGGTGTTCCAGAGGGAGGGCTCATAGCAGCTCTATTTGTTTATTTTGGTAACAGACTTTGTGCAGATCCTGGTTATGCAGGTACAACAGGCGCACTATCCATAACTTGTATAATAACAGCAGCCTCGTTTGTTGGTCTTAATCCAGAACATTTTGTTGTAGGAATGGTAATTGCAATAACCACCATACAAGGGATCCATCATCCCAGGGCATCAATTTTAATAGGAAAAATTGCAAAAAAAATGGGAAGGTACACGAAGATAATTTAAAAAGGGATAAACAATGTTAATACAAATTGTAGGTATTATAACTTTATTAATGGCAATAAGAGCATTATCTGCACAGAACAGACCTGAAAGGATGCTTTATTTAAATGCAATGAGTTTTGGAATAGCTGCGCTCATTGCACTTTACATCCAAACACCTTTTGGTGCAATAGTTGCCATAACTTATTTCGTAGCCTCCACTATAAGTTCAAATGCCATATCATATTCCATTGGAAGGTTGGCAAAATGATTTTAGATCTTGTGAATATAACAACAGTCTCTGCAGCCATCATGTTAATTGGAGCAATTGGCATAATATTACTTCCTAAGCCAATTGATAAGGTTATAATGTTTTCATTACTTCAAGGAGGCTTTGTGGGGGCAATAGCTGCTGCAAAATATTTGGATGTTGCAATGGCGGCTGCGATATTCGATCCAATCTCAACTGTAATCCTCCTGATAGGTATCATAAAAATATATGAAGTAAGAAAGAAAACAGAGAAGTCCAGGGAGGAAGGGATTCTTGTTTGATGTATATATATGGTTTTATACAGGTTGTGCACTTGCAATAATTGGTAGCCTTGGCACTGTTATAGGACCAGGAGTAAAAGATCCTATAATAAGGGTCCTTAATACAGAAGTTCCTGCTGTAGGAGTTTCGTTGATATTTTTAACCTATAATCACACCATTGCGCTTCTTACGTTCATCGCAGCTACCACGATAATAACTTTAATCCTCCTAAGAGCTATTGTGAGGCTAGAAGAAATGGGGGCAAAACTATGAAAATTATAGGGAGGATTTGGAATGCTCTTGCAAATCCAAAAAGAATTCCAAGATTTTTCTCTATGGTACTGGGCATCGTACTGCTGGCTGGTTTTTTGATACCCCTTACTCTAAATGATCATCAACTGTATCCGAGACCAGAACCTCAGCATCAAATAAGCATTAAGGATCCGCTGGCCCCCTACGATCGTGGTGGTATTCCGCTTAAAAAAAAAGGGGTTGTAAAAGCTCAATATCCTGAGAATTCCAAAGAATTAGGAAAAATAACGGCTTACATATCTCCAATCGCTATAAGCGTGAAAAATAGTACTCTGTATTTCGGAACTTCGATATATGCATCTCCAGGAGCGCTTATAGACGAAATACTTTACTATACAAGGGGTTTAGATACAATACTCGAATCAACCATTTTGATGATGGCATTTACAGTGGCATCCTGGGTTGCAATTCACTTTACAATGAGAAGAGAGTAGATTCACATGCTTTAAAGCAATTTACAAAACTTCCAATAGCAACCTTTCTTGGAGGTTGATCCAAAGCGACTTTATGTTGCCTAAATGTGAACTGGGTTTCAGTTCAAAGGATTGACCCAAACAACCCTTTTAAAAAGCGTTGACGTAAAATTTTGATCAACCTTTTCCTAAAAGGTTGTTGATCAACCTTTATTAAATTGAGGGGGAAATAATTTGGTAATTGTCCCTGACGTTGTTTCAAGTGTCGTAGTCTCAATTTATCCGCCAGCCATAATTGTGGGAATGATTGTAGGATTTATAGGTCTTTTAGGGATAGCCTTTGAAAAAAATGATCTGGGTGCTTTGATACTTACCGATATTGTGGGAATAGCGATGCTTATTATTGTTGCGGCTGTTGCAACTGATTTAGCAGAAGCTTTGATACTTCCAGGCTTGGTGGTTGAACTTGCAGAAATTATGGCAATTTCTGAAATTCTAATGAGCAGAGAAATGAGAAAAACCAGAAAAAAGGTTGAACTTATTCCGCTGCCATTATCCCTTGATATGGAGGTATTAACAACTGCCCCTAATTTCTTAGCATTGATATTAATCGTCCATGGTATATTCCTAACCGGTTTTACAGGAGGAGCTGTCGCAGGAGTAGGAATATTATTCTACGTGCTTTCAAAGAAAATCAGAGGAATTCCAACAGGTCTCTGGGAAGGTATAAGCGGAGTATCTGGTATAGCTTGGTGTATATGGCTTGCAGGGTTTTTAATATTCTTTATAAGTCCGAATCTGTGGCTTTTAGCCTTGTTCATGTCTGGATGTGGAATACTGATTAAGGTAGCATCTAAAGCCGGACTTATTGGTGTTATGGGGAGAGAGGAATTCAAAAGGGAGTGAAAATGAACATATCAATCTTTAATAAAGCTTGATCAAAACTTATCTTTGGTTCGATCCTTTTCTAAAGGATTGTTTTGAAAGGTTGGTAAAAATGGACATATCAATAATAAGCGGACATCTGATGGGTTACATACCATTGGGAGATATTGTACTTTACTTAACACCCTTTAACCTATTTATGTTTGCTGTTGCATTAGCATTCACATTCCTTATAGGATTAAGTAGTGCAGAAACCCAGGTGGAGGCCGGATTCCGTTCCCTAAAAGATAGAACTGTGGGGGTTGATGAGAAAGAATTTAAAATAAGAAGATTTTTAACTATAATGTGTGGTATTGCAACAGCTGGAGCAATGATAACAGGAGATGTCTTCAATTATACATTATTTGTTGCTTTAATTGGTATTCTCAATATAGGGATAGTAGCAGCTGTAAAACAAATAGATGTTTTGGATGCTGCGTTCCAATATGGTTTAATCGCTATGATAGGGGTCCTTCCACTATTTGGAGCAGCTGCAATGTTTTTGGCTTACACTGGTACCTTAAGCTTTCATGAAATTGTAAAAATGGATCTTACTGCCCCCATGACGAAATTTGCATCGGTACTCTTGATTTTGGGAGTTGCAGCTGAATCAGGCGTTGCACCATTTTATGCAACAAAAGCTGAGATGTTTAGAACTCCAGGTTCACCATTTATACTTATGATACATTTAAGTTCACTTCTCGTAATTGTGAGAACAATTGAAATACTGCTCATCCTTAACAGACCTTTCTAACAACCTTTAATAAAGGTTGATCAAAAAGGCAACCTTCGTTGCCTGCAATGAAACTTTCTAAAGTTCTTTGATGAACCTTTGCTAAAGGTTCTCTTAAAAGTTTATTTACGTCAACGCTTTTATAAAGGGTTGGTAAAAATGAAAAAACTGGACGCAATAAGCTATTCGATGTTTACAATATCTGTGGTATGTATTTTATATGCCCTCATATTTAGTCCACCAAAGTGGATTGTATATGGAATCTCCATAGTTTTTATTCCAATGGCAATATTATCCTTTGGATTAATCCTTATGGCGAGAAGTACAAAGGAAGAGGAGGAAGAAAGGAAAAGAGAACCATTTATTGGGTATTAATTAGGTGGTAAGATGGACTTGATGGCAAATGTTATATTAAACGTTATTATCGCATTTCTTATGGGAAGTATCCTTCTTGGGCTTCATCGAAAAATAATGGCAAGGATACAGACAAGACCAGGTCCTCCCATAATTCAGCATCTTCTGCACACTCTCAAGTTCTATGTGAAAGAAACATCTTTTCCAAAAACTGCTGCTATGCCGTTTTACGTTGCAATAGCCAGTATATTATGTGGTATATGGGTATGTGCTGTTATAGTAGGGCCTATTGAGCAGAATTCGCTTCTTCTGATATTTGGTATTTATGCTCTACATAAGATAGTTGAACACAATGCAGGGTCATCCTCTGGTTCACCTTACGGTAAATTAAGTTGTGTGAGGGCTGTTTTTTCAGCTGCGGCTGAGGTGCCTCTCTTCGCGGTACTTGCTATAATATACCTAAAAACAGGGTCTATGATAATAAGCGACATAGTAAACTATCAAACGCAGCACGGAGCATTGTTATATAGTATACCACTTTGTGCAGCCATGTTCTTTGTCTTAATACTATCAAAAGCACCGTATTCACCTTTTGTCATAACCAAGGGAAAGGATATAATATCAGGATATGAAACCGAGCACTTTGGTGTACTTCGTGGATACCTTATGATCTCAGAATCCATTGCATGGTATATCTTCCTTTGGGTATTTTTGACTGTGTTTATCGGTGCATTAAGTCCCGTCGGATACTTGATTGGAATGGTAGCAATAACGACACTTGTATCGTTTATATGTGCTATAACACCTATCCTTAATCCTAATCATGCTATAATGACACAGATAAGCTTTGCATTTGTAGGAATAGTGGGTTCTATCCTGCTGTTGATATAAAAGGGTGGTCTAAAAATGAAACAAGAAAAAGATACGCTCTTTGTGATGGCTTTAATCTCTGCCGGTGTAATAATCGTAAGTGGACTTGCTGCAACAAAACAGTGGATCGTTGTGATTCCAGTGACTATAGTAGCTGTTTTTCTAACAGTTCTTACCACGTTACAATATAGGAAGGGTGTAATCCACCTTTCAGAAACCTTCGAAAGATGGGCAATGATATTAGTTTTAATATTATTTATATATTCATTCATAGTGCTTTATAAACCGGCTTAATTGGTGATGTCATGGATCAGGCAATTTATCTATTATACATACTTTCATTTGTAATTGGATCAATCTTGGGTCTTTTGTTTAGTTACAAAAAGTATACTGAACCATTTGTAAGAGAGAAAATTGATATCGTAGGACTGGTGCTCTCTACCATAGGCTGGATCCTATTCCTAAACAGTCAACTTATAGTCATTGAGTCATATATCCCAATCACAATAGGTATATTTTTAATAGCCTTTGTAATAGGTATGAGACCTGGATATGGAAGATACGAAACTGTGACTGGATTTGCGATATCAAGCATCATTTGGATATTAAGGACGGTTCTTTTATGAAAAACGAGTCTCTACTTAAAATCATGAAAAAAAGGATAATAAGAAGTTATAGATGGCGTGAAGATATAGTGATACCTCTATCAAAAGAATTGGAAATTTCACCTGAGCAATTTGAAGATATCATGATAAAAAGATTGGATATGTCAAGCCTTGAGGCTTTGCACGCTAGATTTGAACAATCCAAGTCGATTTGTATTAAGGAGAAAATACATGCTGATTTGAGACTTTGTTGGCTTTGCGACATAATGGAGATTTTATCTGAAGATGAAGCCAGCAGAATAAAAAATAAAATTGCAAAAGAAGTTATAGAAGGTAGATCTTACGAGGATGCTATAGAAGACGGCAGAAAAGAACTTTTAGAATTTTTAATGAGGTAAAGAAATGATAGGTGCTCTTAAAGACATTGTAAGAAAAAGTTCGATTCATTGCAGCCTTATAAACACAGGAGGATGTAATGGATGCGACATTGAAGTAGTGGCGCTTCTATCTGCTCGTTATGACATAGAACAATACGGTATCTATGTACACAACAATCCAAGGGAAGCGGATGTTCTACTTATTACAGGTGCCGTTACGGAACAATGGAGAGAAAAGCTTCGAAGGATCTACACAAAAGCTCCGGAACCTAAAATAGTAGTTGCAATTGGCAACTGTCCACTTTCTGGAGATGTATTCAATCAAGAAGGCTCCAGTGTATATGCACCTGTGTCTGATTTCATACCTGTCGATGCTGAAATTCCAGGATGCCCTCCAAGACCATCAGAAATTATACAGGCAGTTCTAAGCGTTGCTCCTGGTGCAATAGCAGCCAAAGGGAGGCAAAAACCATGATAGTTCCTGTGGGACCAATCCACCCAGGTCTTAAAGAACCATTACGCATAAAACTTAAAACAAGAGGAGAGGAAGTAATAAGTGCTGAGATTGACTATGGGTATGTTCATAGAGGTATAGAAAGGATAATGGTGGGCAAAACCTGGCAGAAAGCTATTTATTTATCAGAAAGGGTTTGTGGAATATGTTCGTACATCCACACCCAAACATTTGCAGAGGCATTTGAAAAGATAGCTGGAGAAAGACCACCACTTCGTGCTCAATTTTTAAGAGTACTTACAAATGAGCTTGATAGAATTCAAAGTCATCTTATAGCAAATTCAACCTACTTTAAAGCTATTGAACATGAAACTCTCTTTGTATACATGTTGAATATAAGGGAGATGATAATGGATGCAATTGAGCTTTTAACTGGCAACAGAGTTAACATGGGATGGAACGTTGTGGGTGGAGTAAGGATGGATGCTAAAGATGTCCATCTAAATTCGATAATGGACATAATCCATAATTTTGAATCCCAATTTGGAAAATATGTGGAGATGTTCGAACATGGTCCATTGTTAGGTTTAAGATCACAGGATGTTGGAAAAATGTCTAAAGAGGATGCAATTAAGGCGAGAGCTGTAGGACCCATAGGAAGAGCATCCTCTATAAAATTTGATTGGAGATTGGAGCATCCTACATACCAAGATCACTTTGATTTTAATGTTATATGGCGAGATGAAGGTGACAATTTTGCAAGAGTTATGAATCGATTTGATGAGATTTTTGAGTCCATTAAACTTATAAAGCAAGTTATAGAAAATCTTCCTGAAGGTAAAATAAGAAAAAAAATAGATATACCTGCAGGATACGCTGATTGGAGAGGTGAAGCTCCGAGAGGTGAACTCGCCTACATGATAGAGACAAATGGAAATCTGATAAAAAACATTTCTATAAGAACCCCAAGTATAATGAACATAGATGCATGTGCAAAATATATGTTAAAGGACGTTGCAACTGTTGCAGATGCTGTTGCAACTTTTGCAAGCGTTGATCCATGTATTGCCTGCACAGAAAGGGTTGTGCTTGTTGATGAATCAGGCAGTATCCAAAATGTAAGATGATGGCTTATGTCTTCAGTAATATGGTATTTGTACGAATTTGCAAGAAAATCGTGGGTTGAAAAATTTGCAGGTGCTAAAACAGATCCTGAGATAGCAGTAACCCCTTCAAGATTTAGAGATTTCCCTGAAGTTGAAAAAGAATTGTGCATTGCATGTGGTGCATGTGTAGCCGCATGTCCATCCCCTGGTGCTATAAAACTCGTAAGGGATGAAGATGTAATTGATAAGGAGGGAATCACCTATCCTGTTATAAACATGAAATCATGCATAAGATGTGGTTTTTGTGCAGAGGTATGTCCCACTGATCCTAAAACGCTGCGAACCGGTGAAAATCATCTGATAATGGAGGAGTTTACCCTACTACCCACAGAAAAAATATTTGTAATCGACGATTACCTATGTATAAGATGTAAAAAATGTATACAAGCATGTAAATTGGGTGTTATAACCCAAGAAGACAAAAAAATTTGGATAGATCCTCTAAGATGCATATCCTGTGGAGATTGTATTGCTGCATGTCCTGTAAAAGGCTCCATAAAGGAGATATTCGTCTCTAACATTGAAGAGCAAAAGCAAATCATCAGTCTCTTGATCAAAACCCTCGAAGATAGGATAG
>CAZLGO010000001.1:0-24393 GCA_964559295.1 uncultured Methanobacteriaceae archaeon | reverse complement strand
AACAGAATTTGAAAGAATAAAAGAAAGGGATTACGAAAAGATCATAAAGCTTGAACTACCATTGACCGATTTTATGAAAAAAGCCCACGAAATACTGCCTAATGATGAGATCATAAAAAAGACCACTGAGAAGATAACAGATAGGCTTAGAATGAACATCATAACATGGGATGAAGAGCTATGCAATGGTTGTAGGCTCTGTGTTGACGAATGTCCCACCGGTGCCCTATCTTATGATAAAAATAAAGGTATTGTTGTAAGAGATCCCAAAAAATGCCTGCGATGTACTATCTGTTATCAAACGTGTCCGTTTGGTGTTGTAGGTCTTTATACTGCAAGATTTTTGTTAAAGGATGATACAATCCTTATAACTTTAAAACTCCACGAATACCCATAAGGAGTTGATAAAATTCCTGTACTAACGGAAAAAATCTATAAACCCTTAAGAGAAATAGAAGTTGATTATGAAATAGATCATAGCAAATGTGAGAAATGCAAGGAAAGACCTTGTCTTAAATCCTGTCCAGTAGATGCTTTACATGAAATACCGCCCGATCATCATATTGAAATAGATGCTAAATGTATTGGATGTGTACTTTGCAGAGAAGCATGTCCTTATGATGCCATAAATATCAAAACCACGTTATCAGAACCTATACGAGAAAATGTACCAAATATAAATCCAAAACTTTGTATTAGATGTGGATCGTGTGTAGATGCATGCAAAACTGGTGCAATTCAGCTTATAGCTTCTGGTGGTGAGGAAGCTCATAGTGTAATAGATGAAGAAAAATGTGTAAGGTGTGGTTACTGTGCCCGCGTATGTCCAACAGAGGCTATAAAATATGGTGAAATTCTACCAAGATCTGTAGCTACTGGAAAAGCCATGGTTGTGGATCAAGATTCATGTATAGGTTGCATGACGTGTGCGAGGGTCTGTCCATCCAAAGGCGCCATAAATGTGGGTAAAGTGAACAATTTACCCTATATAGACCCATCATACTGTGCAAGATGTGAAGAATGTATGGATGTATGTCCATCCGCTGCCATAAGATACTCATCATGAAAAAGAGCATACGAAAGGTTCAACAAGATAAAAACAATAGAAATCGTATCTGAAATTCTCGAAAAAGAATCAAAAAGGCTTGCAAATGATGCTGCCAAAATAAACGCCATTTTAGATAAAATTGCTTCTGATATCAGTATCCAACATGATGAAGATCAGTTTGAAATTGATGTAACAGATAGAATAAAAGATGAAATAAAAAGAATTGTGGATAGAGATTTCGAAATAGAGAATATTAGTGAAATAACACGTAAAACAACAAAAAGAGAGATAATGGTATTGGATGAGAAGTGTATCGGCTGTGATATTTGTACAGGAGAGTGTCCAGTAGAATGCATAGAACTTGAGATGCCTGCTCCAATACATATTGGAGATGAGTGTGTATACTGTGGAAAGTGTGTTGAGGTATGTCCATCCAATGCCATATTACTCAAGGAAGAGTTGTTTGATACGAAGAATGATAAAATATTATTTATAAGACGGGTTCTTGTTGGAAAAAGAAGTGGAACGGTAATTCCAGACCATGAGATATGCCAATCATGTGGTGTATGTGTAAATAAATGTCCAACAGATGCTTTAAGCCTTGAAGATGATAAAATAATAGTTGATAATGAAAAATGTATCCTTTGTGGTGAATGTGAGGCCATCTGCCCTGTAGATGCAATTAGACTAAAACTCAACAAAACAATCCTTCAATACAATCCTTTAGAAAAGGATTGACCCAAACAACCCTTTGTGAGAGCGTTGACGTAAATATTTTGATCAACCTTTATTAAAGGTTGTAAGGTGGAGAAATTGGGCAAAAGAATCTTTATTTCTGATTGTGAAGGTCCTATATCAATAAATGACAATGCATTTGAGCTTGCAGGTCATTTTATAGAAGACGGAGAAAAATTTTTTACCATAATCAGTAAATATGATGATATTCTGGCAGATGTCGTAAAAAGACCTGGTTATAATGCAGGTGATACCCTAAAATTAATAGTTCCATTTTTAAAGGCTTATGGTGCTACAAACGATAATATCATGGAGTATTCAGCCAAAAATGTGCTCTTAATCCCCGATGCAAAGGATACCCTTAAATTCGTAAACAGCATAATGCCCTCTTTCATTGTAAGTACAAGTTATGAGCATTACATCCGTGCACTTTGCGATATAATTGGCTTTCCATTCGAAAACACCTATTCTACAAAACTTGATATTGACAGCCGTCCGATCAGCCCTGAAGATAAAAAAAGACTCACGGAACTTCGAAAGATCATAATCAAAAATCCTGATTTTGAAACACTGGATGAAATCTTCTGGAAAGAAATAAGGAGCATGGAAATTGGAAAGATCATTGATGAGGTAAAAACAGTTGGAGGAGAAGGTAAAAAGGAGGCAATTGAGGATATCCTGAACAAATTTGGATTTAAAGCTTCAGATGTGATGTACGTAGGAGATAGTATAACCGATGTTCAGCCATTTCAATTTACAAGAGATAATGGGGGATTGACAGTTTCATTCAATGGCAATGAGTATGCGATCCGGGAAGCTGAAATCGCAGTTCTCGCTGATAATACAATTATAATCTCTGTTCTTGCAGATTTATTCAACAGATTTGGAAAAGATTTCGTTGTGAAATTTGTTAATGCATTCACGAAGGATCCAAAATCAGCGCTTGAGAACTACCCAATAAATTCGGATCTCAAAGAAAAGATTCAAAATATGAAGATTCTGAAGATAGAGATCATAACAAAGGATAACATTGAAAGATTAACTGAAGAGAGCAGTAAATTTCGCAAAGAAGTGAGGGGAGAAGCCATCGGAGGACTTGGATAAAAATCTTTTAGGAAAATCGATCAAAAAAACCCTTTGTGAGAGCGTTGACGTACAACCTTTTAGAAAAAGGTTGATCAAAACATTTTGTGAACTTTTCTTAAAAGTTCATAGGAGGACTTGGGTGAATGGTTGAGATAGAAGATACTTACTGCGAGGCGTTTGATGGAATATGCTGTAGGGTGATTGTAACGGCAGATGATGACGAAACACTGCAAAGAGCTGCTTATGATTCTACATCAACACCTGGGGCTGTTATTGGGCGGGTTGAAGGTGGTGTTGAAGCCTGGTTAGATGAAGAAGATACACCTGATGGTAGGAAAGGTGCCATCTTACAGTTCTGGCATGAAAAAGAGGATTTAGAGAAATTCGAAGTGGAACTATCGTATAGGATAAGACAGGATATACTTGTAAAACCATTTACTGCCTTATTTGACGCTTCTCACAATCCAATAGGAAAAATGGACATGATGGAACATGTGGGACACTGCGGCGACGGATATGAATGGGAAGAAAAACTATATAATCGGGAAATGATAATTGTACCTATAGCTGTTCCAGATTTTCAAATAGAACGTTATGTAGGATATTCTGAAGGATTGATGGGTGCGAATTTCTGGTATATGTGCAGCAATAAAAAAGCTGTGCTTGAAGCTGGTAGGAAGGCTTTAGACGCTATAAGTGAGGTTGAAGGGGTTATAACACCTTTCGACGTCTGTTCAGCAGCTTCAAAACCCGAAACCAATTATCCGTGGATAGGTCCAACAACAAATCATCCATACTGTCCTTCCTTAAAAAAGATATTAGGGGAGAAATCCATGGTTCCTGAGGGAGTCAAGTATATTCCAGAAATAGTAATCAATGGTCTGAATCTGGATGCGGTAGTAGAGGGTATGAAAGCCGGAATTAGAGTCCTATTCGATGTTGATGGTGTTTTAAGAGTCTCTGCAGGAAACTATGGAGGCAAGTTGGGAGACTACAAGATCTATTTGGGCGAGCTGTTTAAATGAATGGATTTGATGCTGTGGGCTTTGGTGCCTTAAACCTTGACAAACTCTACTGCGTGAACAAAATAGCAGGTGAAGAGGAAGAAAGTTTTATAGTAAGTTTTAATGAGTCATGCGGTGGTTCAGCAGCAAATACCATGGTAGGACTATCAAGATTAGGGCTGAAGACAGGTTTTATAGGTAAAGTCTCACAAGATAGGGAAGGAAAGCTTTTACTTTTAGATTTCAAAAAAGAGGGAGTGGATACCAACGGTATAATTGTATCAAAGGACGGGAAAAGTGGAATTGTTCTTGGTTTTGTGGATCCAGATGGTCAGAGGGCTTTGTACGTGGATCCTGGTGTCAACGATTTGATCGAATCTAACGAAGTGAAAATAGAGTATATCAAAAATTGCAAGGTTCTTCACCTCACATCGTTTGTGGGAGAGTCTATTAAAGCTCAGAAAGACCTTATAAATGAAATTTCAGAAGATATCATTATCAGCCTTGATCCAGGAAGGATATATGCAGAAAGAGGCGTAGATTACATAAAGGATATTTTAGAAAGGACGAATATCATTCTACTAAACGAAGGGGAGCTAAAATTTTTAACCAGAAAGGAATATACATATGTGGAAGGGGTTAAAACCCTACTAGAATATGGAATAAGTGTAGTTGCGCTCAAGCTTGGAGATAAGGGTTGTTATGTTACGAATGGAAAAGAAAGCTACCTCATAAAGCCTTTTAGAGTAAAATCCATTGACACAACAGGTGCTGGAGATGCATTTAATGCTGGATTTCTCTATGGTTTTATTAAAGGTAGAAAATTAAAAGAATGTGGTAGATTTGGAAATTTCGTTGCTTCCTGTTGTATCAAAGAATTTGGCGCAAGATCTGGACTTCCAGAGATTTCTAAATTGAATCTTTTAGAAAAGGTTGATCAAAACAGTTTTAAGTAGCTTAAATTTAACGTTGAAAAGTGAATTTTTCTGTTCCCTCTTTGAACGATCTTTGCTAAAGTTTGGATGGTGTGATAATGGAGATAAAATTTAAAAAGAATATTGAAGCCTTAAAAGGAGAAATCACCGAGAAGTATGCAGATTTAGAGGATATCGTCAGGGATTTTAAACCAGAGATTGGAAAATGCGAAATAGATAGGAAATTTATAATAATCTCTCCTGAATGTATAAGATGTAATCTGTGTGTTGAAGAATGTCCTGTAGATGCTATAGCTAATGCAAAGGCAAATAGACCTGCTAAAATACTTGAAGGCTGTGTAAAATGTGAAATATGTGCTCAAACCTGTCCCATAAGATGTATACATGTTATGGAAAGTACATCAAGCATTAACGAGCAAGTAACACATTATCTCAGGGACCTAAAAGTGCCACATAGAACCTTGAGGATGAAAAAAATAGAGGTAGATGAGGGAAAGTGTGTTTTGTGCGGTACATGTGCCAAGTTCTGTCCCACAGGTGCAATAACTCTTGAAGAAGAAACTGCAAAGATAGACAAGGATGCATGCATGGGATGTGGTGCATGCATGAATGTGTGCAGCGAGAATGCTATAGAACTCGAAAGAGAGTTGGGACCTGTGATCAAGACAAAAAACCTTCTGATAAACCAAGAAGATTGTGTTGCGTGTCAGATGTGTGAGGAAGGCTGTCCAACAGGTGCCATAAAACTTGAAGGTGATAAAATCATATTCTCAGAGGACAAATGTATTCTTTGTGAAGTATGTTCTAATAGATGCCCTGTAAGTGCATTAAAACTTGAGAGGTTGTCTTATGGAAGTTAAAGAGATTATGGATAGGGAATTTGTGGTTGTATCTTTGGATCAGGACTTGGTTGAAGTATCAATAAAGATGGAGAAACATAGAAGATTTACAGCACCTGTTGTAGATTATAAAAACAAACTTGTAGGATGGATAACTTCCCTTGATGTTGCAGAAGGTTTCAGAGAAGGTAAAAAAAAGGTAGCAGAAATCATGCACCCTAAAGAGCATGTTTTGCATGTTTATGAAAATGATAGCGCTAGATCAGCTGTTTTGAAAATCTCAAAACATAAAGTGGTGAGTGTACCTGTCCTAAACAACGAAGAGATTGTAGTTGGGGTTGTAAGAACGTTTGATATAGTAAAAACACTCTCTAAACTTTATGATGTCAAGGTTTACAAAATATTTGAGGCTATGGCTCAAGAACTAAAAGGAGTAAGTTGGGAAGAACTCATGGAAGCTTCTGCAATAGTGACAAGAAGAAGAACCGGAAAAAGAGTAACAGCAGAGGAGTATGAGCAAAGGATAAAAGAATCAACGTTTGGTGAAGCAATTTGGGCAACCGGTGGACTTGAAAAGTTCTTTGTGGGCCTTATAGCAATTGGAGAGCTTGTAATTGCGAGGAAAGTAGCAAGGGCGAGGAGATAGGTATAACCTCGTTTTTCTAAAAGTATAGTATTTAAATCCAAAAGAAGATACATATCCTTTTCCTTGACAATTATAGGAGGATAGCATAGCTTTTTTCTTCTTTAAGTTTTATGATGAAAAAAATTTATATTGAATTAAAAAGATATAATAATGCAAAAAAAGTATCTAAATAATTTTTAATGTAATAATCACCAAACTACAATCTATTTTGCCGAGATGACTGAGTGGCTAGGTGCGTGGCTGCAGACCACGATACTTGGGTTCAAATCCCAATCTCGGCCTTATTTTAACAATTTTTATTATTACAGGTACGCCTATGATAAAAATATACAATACAATGACCCAAGAAAAGGAAATACTAAAACCAATGCATGAAAACAGAGTTAATCTTTTTGTATGCGGACCAACGGTCTATGATGATTCGCATATAGGTCATGCAAGGACTTACATAGCCTTCGATGTTATTGTGAGGTATCTTAAATACAGAGGATTCAGCGTATTTTATTTGCAAAACATCACAGATATCGATGATAAAATAATAAAAAGGGCATCTGAGCTTGGTATTAAACCGATTGAACTTGCAAAGAAATTTGAAAGAAGATATTTTGAAGACATGCATGCACTTGGCGTTGAGAATGTAAATCTTTATGCAAGGGCAACAGAACACTTATCTGAAATCATTCAACAGATAGAAACTCTGATTGAGAAAGGATTTGCCTATGAAACAGAAACTGGAGTTTATTTTGATGAGACTAAATTTAAAGATTTCGGTAAGCTTTCAGGGCGGAATATAGATGATTTAGTCGTCCATAGAATAGAGCCAGATCCAACAAAGAAAAATCCTGGAGACTTCGCTCTCTGGAAAAAGCAGGAAGAAGAGCCATTTTGGGATTCACCATGGGGTAAAGGGAGACCTGGCTGGCATATAGAAGATACAGCAATTACAGAGACATACTTTGGTCCACAATACGACATTCATGGCGGTGGGTTGGATCTGATATTTCCACATCACGAGGCAGAAATTGCACAGATGGAATCAGCATCTGGAAAGAAGCCAATGGTGCGATACTGGATGCACACTGGATTTTTAAACGTAAAAGGAGAGAAAATGTCCAAATCACTTGGAAATTTCATCACCATAAGGGAGCTGTTGAAGAAACATGATCCTGAGGTATTCAGGTTACTTGTTCTCTCAACCCACTACAGAAGTCCCATTGATTTTGATGAAGACGCACTGATGCAGTCTCAAAAAAGCTTGAAAAGAATCCATAAATTAGTCGAGACCATAGACGAACTATTGGATGAAACAACTATAGAATCTAATGAAAAAGATAATGAATACAATAAAAAACTGACTGATACCAAAATTAAGTTTTTAGATGCAATGGACAATGATTTTAACACTCCTCTCGCACTATCTATCCTTTTTGATTTTATAAGAGATATAAATCGCGGTATAAATAATAAAGATCTCTCTAAAAATGTCCTAAGAAGCACAAAGGATTTGATTGTTGAATTTGGAAATATTTTGGGTTTTGATTTTTCTCTGAAAGATGTTAAAAGTGATCTGACAAATGATTTACTTGATCTTATAATTGATGTAAGGCAGAAGCTTCGTGAAAGAAAAGATTGGGAACTTTCAGATGAAATAAGGAGTAAATTAAGAGATTTGGGTATTTTTTTGGAAGATAAAAAATAAAGGATATTAAATCTCTTTTTTATCCATCAAAGGGATCAAATATGTGTGGTATTGCTGGAATAAGTGGAAAAAACATATCAAAAGAATTATACAACATGCTTGCTGCCATAAAACACAGAGGACCAGATTCATCTGGTGTTTTTGTAGATAGCAAAGTAGCATACGGAGATTTGGATGATCTAAAAATTCCCAATGGTTCTTTTGGATTTGGGCATAATCTACTCTCCATCGTTGGGACTGAAGGTTCACAACCCATTCGCCATGATAATTTCGTTTTAGTGTGTAATGGAGAAATATACAACTTCAGGGGGTTAAAAAAAGATCTAAAAAATGATTTTAAAACCGATTCTGACTGTGAAGTCATACTGAGTCTTGTTAAGAAATTCTACAATGGATCGCTTTATGAGTCTGTTGCAAAGACTGTTGAATATTTGGATGGAGATTATGCATTCGCTTTGTATGATGGAAAGGATTTTGCTGCAATAAGAGATCCTGTTGGTGTAAAACCTCTTTATTTCGGTGAAAATACCGCTAAAAACATTTTTGCATTTGCATCTGAAAGAAAGGCTCTTTGGAGAGTAGGCATAAAAGACGTAAAAACACTCCCTCCTAATTTCATGCTTTATAATAAAAAGCTCTTAAACTTAGGCGATAGATTAGAGATAGGGGATAACCCAGAAACAAGTGAAGAAATACAAAGACCCCCATATAGATCATATCTGTCAAAAAACGCATTAAAAAGCCAATTAAAAAGATCATTAATAAATTCTGTAAAAAAAAGGACAGATGGACTTTCAAAAGTTGGAATAATATTTTCAGGAGGCATCGACAGCACAACCATCGCCAAGATATCAGATGACCTTGGGCTGGAAACCATTCTCTACACCGTAGGTCATAAGGACTCAATTGATCTCAAATTTGCAAAAAAAGCTGCATCAGATATAGGTCTTCCTCTACATACCAAGACTGTAGAGGTTGAAGATGTCAGAAAATATCTACCATTGGTTTTAGATGCAATAGAAGAATTCGATGTCATGAAAATAGGGATTGGAATGCCCGCTTATATAGCATCAGAAATGGCATTCAATGATGGTTTAAAGGTCATGCTTTCAGGACAGGGTGCAGATGAACTTTTTGGCGGATATCATCGTTACTTAAAATTCTATCATGAAAAAGGTGAAAAAGCACAGGAAGATTTAAAAAAAGACGTTTTAAATTTGTACCATGTGAATCTTGAGCGGGATGATGCTGTTACAATGGCAAATAGCGTTGAATTGAGGGTCCCATACCTTGACCTTGATATTATAAATATAGCCATGAATATACCCATGAAATACAAGATAGATGGTGAAAATGACAATTTAAGAAAACGTATCTTAAGAGAAGTTGCAGCAGAACTTGGTGTGCCTGAAGAAATTGTCGAAAGACCAAAAAAAGCAGCGCAGTATGGCTCTGGTATCCATAAAATGCTTATAAAGAAGGTTCTAAAACAACCTTTTAGAAAAAGGTTGATCAAAAGAAACATTTAGAAATGGTTGATCCAATAAATTTTAAAAAAACTTGACCAATTTTTGTGAACTTTTCTTAAGTTCTTAGAAAGGGTTGATTCAAAGTTTTGATCAACCTTTATTAAAGGTTGAAGCGGAGGGATTAATCTGAAAATAGAAAAAGAAGCTGAAAAGATCCTTGAGAAGTTTTCAAAGGCTCTTCAGGATATTCCAGAGCTTGAAGAGACCCATTACATTGTTGATAATGTCAACCTTAGCCGTGAAGATGGTGCAGAAAAGAAAAATCCTGAAAAAATCCTTAGGAATGCTCAATTGGATGAGAATGGTAATTTGATAGTGGAAAAAGGAAAATGGGTAAGATGAGGTTGAATCTTTTCTATATTAGAATGATTAAAGAGTATCTATGATCAGGCTTTAAATGAATCAAAAGAGATGGAAATTGAAGACAGGATTTAAAGGATGTTTCGTACGAATAGTAATTTTTGCGAATTCAATAATATAAATACATCAAAATAAATCCCAAAACTGCATTTTTAGCAAAAAAATAAGATTATCTAATAAACAATAATCCATGCATCAAGGAGTTTGTAATTGTGATCTCACTTTTTTGTTGAAGGTAATTTTACAATGTTTTAAGAGACAAGCATACGATTCTAAACAATTCGATAAACATCTGGAGCCATAAAATGAAATATGTGATAGTTATAGGAGACGGCATGGCGGATTATCCTTTAGAGGAGCTTGATAATAAAACTCCCCTTCAAGCAGCAGATATTCCAAATATGGATTACATAGCATCCAATGGCATAAATGGGATCCTGGAGACCATACCTCCAGGAATGGATCCTGGATCCGATGTTGCAAACCTTTCGATAATGGGTTATGACCCAAAAAAGTACTACACCGGCAGGGGTCCACTTGAAGCTGCAAGCATTGGAGTAGATCTTGCAGAAAACGTTGCTTTCAGATGCAACTTTATAACAGAAAAAGATGGTGTACTGGCGGATTTCAACGCTGATCACATCAGCACACATGAAGCAGGCAGGTTAATTGATGCTTTAAATCAAGAATTTGGTGATTTTGGAAGGTTTTATTTAGGTACAAGTTATAGAAATATATTTGTTTTTAAGGAAGAGAAATCAGCTACTCTAAAATCAATTCCGCCACATGATATAGTTGGAGAGGCTATCAAAAGCAATCTTATAAAGCCCCTTGAAGATGGAAATGCCAAACTGCTAAATAAAATAATGTTGAATTCAAAAAAGATATTATCAGACCATCAGGTAAACAAAAAGCGAGTTAAAATTGGAAAAAATCCTGCCAACATGATATGGTTGTGGGGACAGGGTGTAAAACCAAAAATGATGCCTTTCGCGGAAAGATATGGTCTTAGGGGTGCTACAATTACAGGAGTGGATCTCGTAAAAGGACTTGGGGTATGTCTTGGTCTTACGAATATCCAAGTGCCTGGAGCTACTGGATACTACGATACCAATTATGAAGGGAAAGCAAGATATGCAATAGATGCACTGGATGATCATGATATTGTATTTGTACATGTTGAAGCCCCTGATGAGGCTGCACACGCAGGTGATATTGAAAAAAAGATTGAGGCTATAGAAAACATTGACTCTAAGATCCTAAAAAGGCTTCTTGATGGGCTTCCAAAGTTTGATGATTATGCTATTTCGATATTACCTGATCATGCAACTCCCATATATGTTAAAACACATACAAGAGATCCAATACCTTATGCCATATACTCTACTGGGGATAATAAGGATAAAGTTAAATCTTACGATGAATTTTCAGCTCGAAAAGGTTCCTTAGGTGTTATGGAAGGATATAAATTCATGGAGGTTTTTCTAAGTTTTGCCATGTAATTATATCTGTTTGAAGATAAATACCATAAAGGAGATGATCATCTGCCCAGGTATATAATAATTACAGGTGGAGTTGTAAGTTCAATAGGAAAGGGAATAACAGCAGCATCCATCGGAAGGATACTAAGGTCGTATGGCATAGATGTGACTGCCATAAAGATAGACCCCTATCTAAACTGGGATTCAGGCACCCTAAATCCATATCAACATGGAGAGGTGTTTGTAACCGAGGATGGTATGGAAACAGATTTGGATTTAGGGCATTATGAAAGATTTTTGGACGTTGATTTGTCTGGAGAATGTAACATAACCACAGGCAAAGTGTATATGTCTGTTATTAAAAAAGAAAGGGAAGGAAGATACCTTGGATCCTGTGTGCAGATAATTCCCCACATAACAGATGAGATAAAAACGATGGTAAGAAATATTGCCCATAAAAGCCAGGCAGAGGTTGTTTTAATTGAGGTTGGAGGGACTGTAGGGGATATTGAAGGTCAGCCCTTCTTAGAGGCGCTCAGGCAGTTGCGTAATGAAGAGGGACATGACAATGTTATGTTTGTTCATGTAACCTACGTGCCATATCTGAAAGCAGCAGGTGAATTTAAGACAAAACCAACGCAACACAGCGTAAAAGAATTAAGAAGCACTGGTATACAACCTGACATGATAGTCTGTAGGTCTGAACTTCCTATAGAAACCCACTTAAAGGATAAGATAGCTCATTTTTGTGACGTTGAGAAAAATGCAGTTATAAATGCTCCTGATGTTTTGTCCATCTATGAGGTACCATTAGTTCTTGGCAGAGAAAAGGTTGGGGAATATATCCTAAAAAGGATAAAAATAGAAGCTAAAAAGCCTGATCTGGATAAATGGAGAAAAGTCGTTGATTCATTAAAAAAAGATGGTTCAAAAATCACTGTAGGGATTGTTGGAAAGTATGTAGAACTTGAAGATGCCTACACAAGTATCAGAGAAGCCCTAAAACATGCTGGAGCATATTTTGGAGTTAAAGTTGATTTAAAATGGATAAGTGCCGAAGATTCTATAAATACAGATAATATTGGGGATGTTGATGCTCTTCTCATACCAGGAGGATTTGGAGAGCGAGGTATTTCTGGAAAATTAGATGCTGTAAGGTATTCCATCGAAAATAAGATACCCTTGTTTGGGATATGCCTTGGGATGCAGTGTATGGTCATCGAATTTGCAAGAATTCATGGGCTCAAAAATGCAAACAGCACGGAATTTGATGATAAAACCGAATATCCTGTTATAGACCTTATGCCAGAGCAGAGGAAGATTAAAGAGAAGGGCGGAACCATGAGACTTGGCGCATGTCCATGTAAACTCAAAGAAGGAACCATTGCATATGAGGCGTACAACAAAAAAGTTGTATATGAGCGTCATAGACACAGATACGAATTTAACAATGATTATCGTAAAATCATGCAGGATAAAGGACTTGTAATTTCAGGTACTTCTCCAGATGACGTTCTTGTTGAAATAATAGAACTCAAAGATCATCCATGGTTTTTAGGATGTCAGTTCCATCCAGAATTTAAATCAAGGCCAAATCGTGCCCATCCACTTTTTGTATCTTTCATAAAAGCTGCGATTGAAGGCAAAACAAAAAATAAAATGAAGAAATAATTAAAACAGCAATTGGAGGCATCAAAATAAAAATACTTGTTGTAAACAATTATGGACAATACAACCATAGAATTTACAGAACGCTGCATTATCTGAAGATCAAATCGGAAATAATCCCAAATACTCTCTCCATTGGCGAAATAAATGAAAAAAAGCCAGCTGGCATTGTGTTAGGAGGAGGTCCCTCAATAGAAAAATCTGGAAATTGTTTAGAATACGCAAAAAACCTCAGCTATCCCATTTTAGGGATCTGTCTTGGTCATCAGATCATTGCAAAGGCTTATGGTGGTGAAGTTGGACCTGCTGGTGCTGAAAGTTATGCACAAATTGAAATAGCAATAAAAGACGAAGATGACATCTTCAAAGGGCTTGGGAATAGTATGAAAGTGTGGGCATCCCACAAAGATGAGGTTAAAAAGCTGCCTTCAAACTTTAGAGTTCTTGCAAGTTCTCCAATATGCGAAATTGAAGCTATGAAACATGAAAAAAGGCCCATCTATGGTGTACAGTTCCACCCTGAGGTTTATCATACTCTGGGTGGTGAGAAGATATTTGGAAATTTCTATGAGGTTTGTAAGAATTTTCTAAATTCATGAAAGTCCCATTAAACAAAAAAATTCATTTCCTGTGTCATTAATGTTTTTCAGCATCCCCTGCTTAGACGTTAAATGATCCACTTTTTACTATCTTAGATTTGTTCTTTTAGATAATAAATTCTCAAACCCTTTATCTTACCGTCTGTTATTTCCCTATAAGGTAAAAAATGAGATCTGTCATTTTTTTCACCCCAAACAAAGTAGAAATCAATGTTATTTCTCCTTAATTCATTTAGCAAATCTTCATCATCAATATATCTTGATTGTCCATAATACCTACTATTTAAATAATATGATAAAATCATAGTCTCTCTCCAATATTTGTTTGAAGCAATATTGCCCTTCACATCGTATTCACTCTTTAGTGTTTTACTCAAATTATATAGCTCCTCCAGGGGATTTGCACCCGAACTAACATCATGAATTAAATTAGTTACAGGCAACAAAACAAAAGAACAAACGAAAAAGATCAACAAATATTTTTTTATTAAATTGCTTTTGATAAAGTAGCTTTGAAACAAAATATTGAGCAAATAGCCGTCCATTAATATTAACAAAATATAAACAACCAACAGATATCTTATTTCTACCAAAATTGGGGTATATTCAGCAGAATACAAAAATATAGTTATTAGAGAATAAAATGCTACATTTTCTGAGATTTTCTTATTAATTTTTTTTGAAATTATCCTATTAAATGGCTCAATACAAATCAAAATACATAATAAGATTATTATGGATGATAAAAAAGAGAATAAATGATATATAACGATTGTATAGAAGGTGTTTTCCCAAATTAGTTTTAATTGATACTTAAAATAATTCCACGATTCTATTGGACTCCAGGAATTCATTTTAGAATAAGATGGATCTTCCCAAACACTGATTGCAGTTTTATTTGGCGGCTTTAAAAAACCCTGGAAATGAAAATGACCCTGGGATTCTGGACCTACCAAAGCATAGTTATATTCACCTGCAGTTCCGATCGTTATTTTTCCATATTTATTGCTTATTGTGCCAATCCAAATGCTACTTACTGCCAAAAATATAATAAAACCCAAAAGAAGGTTTCTAAGCACCATCATCTTTCTTTTTTTTGTTTTATTTTCAATATAATGAAAAAAATTAAACAAGAAAAAATGAGAAATAAAAAAAGGAAATGCGAAGCTTTTGCTTAAATATGCAATTGCACCCATCACTCCACATAATAAACCATTAAATGGTCTATCATAATATTTTGTATCAAATATGATATTCAAATAATAAACGAGAACACAAGCTAGAAGTAAATCAGGTGTAATTAGAGATAACGAAAAAGATAAAACAATTGGGATCAACGAAAACAATATTACAATTCTAATCTCCTCATTCATCTCAAATCTATAAGATAATAATCTCACGCCTGTTATAGTGAAAAATCCTATAATCAAGGACATTATCTTCGCAGAATATACAGCATATTGTGGTGTTGATCCAAAAAATAAAAATGGAATTAGTAACCAGGAATATAAAGGTCCCCAATACCCATTAACAGCGTTACTAAAATCGCCACTTATGTATTTTTTGGCAATGCTAATATACGAAACTCCATCTTCACTTAGATAATATTGATAATATTTCAGCAAAAAAATGCCTAATAGGGTGTATATAATCAAAATTAAAGCGAATGTTAAGTCAACTTTTTTTAAAATAAATCTATTCTTCATGATATTCTTCCTCAGCATTAATCGACCAAATATTATCTTTAGATCTTGTACCTTTAATGATATTCTCAACTGCCACGATCGCTGTAAGCATAGAATGATCCATATTGTTGTACCTATGCATACCATTTCTACCAATTAAAAATAGATTATCAAAGCTGTCTGTATACTTCCTGATGACATGAAATTGGTCATAAGTTCCAAAGTAAGCAGGATAGGCTTTTGGCATTCTGATTACGATACTATCAAGGACATCCTTTTTCTCAATAATGTCAATTTTAGCCAATTCATCTATTGCAAATTCCATAATATCTTCATCAGATTTCCTCCATAAATCATCTCCCTCATTACAAAAATATTCCAACCCTATCCAAACAGTTTTTTCATCATTTACCATATAAGGGCTCCAATTATTAAATATCTGAATCCTACCAAGTTTTACGTCTCTTTCCTGTACATAAATCCAATTATCAGGAACGATATCATTAATAGTTTCCATTTTAGTTTGATTTTTTATTTTCAGCTTCTTTAAAAGCAAACCAACCGTTATAAAATCACGATATATCAATCCCTGAGCAACTTGTTGGACTTTTGGGGGTACTTTATCACCCATGGATTTTATTAAATCTTTAACCGGCATTGTCGAAAAGAAATAATCTCCATTTTGATTTTTGGTCTTGCCTGTGGTCTCATCCATCACCTCAACTTCAACTATCCTGTTATTCCGGTGCTTGAGTCCTATAACTTTATGTTTCAGATATATCTTTCCACCATTTTCTCTAACGATCCTGGCAACCTCTTCCCACATCTGCCCTGGACCGAATTTAGGATAGATAAATTGTTCAATTAAACTGGTTTCTGTTTTTTTCTGGGCAATAGAAGGATCCTTTGAGATAATATTTTTTATTGCATGGAGAATTGCTTTCATGATGGACAAACCTTTTATTCTCTGGACTCCCCATTCAGGTTTAATTTTTGCGCATGGAACTCCCCAGATTTTCTCTGTGTAGTCTTTAAAGAAGGTAAGGTAAAGTTCCCTACCAAATCTATTGATAAAGAAATCCTCAATAGATCGCTCTTCTTTGATTGGGAAAAGTCGAATTTTTATATAACTCAGAATTATTTTTATTGTCCTTGTGATTCCAAGATTTGAAATTGTGTTGAAATTCAAAGAAACAGGGTAATCAAAAAATTTTCGCAAGAAAAATATTCTTGAAACACGATTTCGAATTAACATTACCTTATCAATTTTTTCAGGATCAGGAGCTTTGACATTTCGTGAATATCCAGACCTTAATTCTCGTTTTGAACCTCCCCAGGAAAGTGGAACGTTCCTTCCAAGTATAAGATCGTCTTTTGCCGCTGCTCCTTGTAATGGAATAATATTCAGCCACCATTCCATAATTCTATCGGATTTAGAGAAAAACCGATGTCCACCGATATCTATTCTATTGCCTTTATAATTGATCGTTTTGGAAATACCTCCAATATCGTCGGTCATTTCATAAACAATTGGTTTGATACCTGTTTTATCAAGTAATTCGTAAGCGGCGGTTAAACCCGCTGGACCTGCCCCGATTATAATTGCTATTTTTTGATCCATCTTGATACTCCTTACCGAAATAGTGCAAATTTTCTGGCAAAGAAGTTCCACAGAAGAACAAAGACTGAAGAAATGATTTTTGAAACTAAATAATGAAAATGAACGTTTTCGGTAAAAAACCATATAAATACTTCATTTAAACCAAGTCCAACAATCCCAATAGATGCAAATATTCCAAATTCAGAGAACCTGTTGTCAAGTGTCCGTTTATTAAAGACCCAAGTGATGCTCAAAGCATAGTTCGTTGCTAACCCTAAAAGAAATGCTAATGCAGCAGAAATCAGATAATAGATATTAAAAAATTCTGTGAAAAAATACAATGAACTAAAGTCAACTATGAATGCTAATCCCCCTACAAATGTGTAGCGGAAAAGCTGAATGATTATGTTGCCTGTTTGCCTTTTCAATAATTTTTCTATTGATTTTTTTATTGCAAATCTCATTTGATTACCTTCGTGAAAAACGTGGATTAATTAGTGCATACGGTTCTCCTTCGATTGATATTATGTATTCGGTTGATGTATTGATAAAGAAAAGAGATGCTAAAGATCAAAGATATTTAGCGCATTTATATAAAATAAATATTTCGAAAAAAATCAGATTATGTTTTGAATTTGAATACATATAAGAAAATAAAGGAAATAAACCAGCTGGAATAATTTCTAATCATTATATGATTAATTTTTATGATCAAATGCCAAAGATTATAAATATTAACCTTTATAATGATTTTTTAAGAGTTGAAAATTTTCTGTTGAATATCACTTAAAATTAAAGGTGAAGAAATGTTTGATCCATCTACTTTTATAAAAGAAACCATTGATGAAATCAAGAAAACCATAGGTGATAAAAAAGCCATAATAGCTCTATCGGGTGGTGTTGATAGTTCAGTCGCATCAGTGTTGGCGCACAGGGCAATTGGGGATAATCTCGTGGCAGTTTTCGTTGATCACGGACTTTTGCGTGAGGGAGAAGTTGATTATGTTAAAGATACCTTCAAAAAACGGCTTAATTTTAAATTTGTACCTGCAAAAGACGAATTTTTAAACAGATTAAAGGGTGTTGAAGACCCAGAAGAAAAGAGAAAGATCATTGGAGAGGTATTTATAAAGGTTTTTGAGAAAATTGCAGAAGAAGAAGGCGCTGAATTTCTAGTACAGGGTACGATAGCCCCAGACTGGATAGAAAGTCACGGGAAAATAAAATCCCATCACAACGTTGTCTTGCCAGAGGGGCTTGTTCTTAAGATAGTGGAACCTATAAGAGAGCTTTACAAAGATGAAGTTAGAATCTTAGCAGGTGAACTTGGGATTCCAGATGATATAGCCAAAAGACAGCCATATCCAGGGCCAGGGCTTGCTGTTCGTATTGTGGGGGAGCTAACTCCTGAAAAGATAGAGATATGCAGGAAAGCTAATGCCATAGTTGAGGAAGAAGTTAAAAAAGAAGGACTTGATAAAACGCTATGGCAGTACTTTGCAGTTTTGACTGATACCAAGGTCACCGGAGTCAAAGGAGATATAAGAGATTATGGATATCTTGTTGTTTTAAGGATGGTGGAATCACTGGATGCTATGACTGCCAGTGTACCAGAACTTCCATGGGATATGATAAAAACCATCTCAAAGAGAATAACTTCTGAAATACCCGGGGTTACTCATGTGGCACTGTCTGTAAGTGATAAGCCGCCGAGTACGATTGAATTCTCCTAAAACATTTTCTTTTGAAGAATTTGATCAAAAAATCCTCTCACTGCAAGGTGGATGGTTCATATTTAAAAAATTTTTTTCAGCTATTGATCAAAGAAAATAAGGTTCATTCTTTAGATTAAGGTATAGCATGTTTTTTATGCTGTTTTGATTCTTCTATCTATGTACGAAACTAAAGAAAGTAAATTAATTCCTCATCTGTTTTATCACTTTAATACCTTCATCTAAGTCTTTAGTACACATAATAGAAGCCACAAAGAATCCAAAATAAGCTTTTTCTTACTTTTAAATCTATTCGTGGTGACTTGCTTGCAATGGTTTTTATAATGATGGGATACTAAAATATCTGCTTTTTCAAAGTCTTTTTCTGACGATTGGATCTGCCAGGTGCTAAATACAATTTTTTTTAGATAATTTTTAAAATATGTTCTTAAATATGCTGAATCGATATAAATAACTTTATTTTCCTGTTTTTATTTGAAACGGGAATTTAAAAACCATTTTATAATATTGTCATTTTTAACCTTCATTTATATTTAATGACTAACTTGTTCAATAGATTTAATATCTAACTAAATATAGATCCATTTGTTAATTTCTTTATGGGATGATTTAATTGGAATTGTACTTTAAAAAACCAACAAAAGAAGCCAGAAAGGCCATGTGTGATGCTATAATGCATAACACTTTAAAAAATAGAAAAAAATATATTAACGCTGCAGAGAATGAAATAAGCAACATTACAGGACATAAACATGTAAATATTGTAAACAGCGGTAATTCAGCTATACTTGCGGTTATGAGCACTTTCAAAGATAAAATTCTAATTCCGGACCAAGGTGGCTGGATTGGATTTAAAAAAATTGCTGAATTCCTCCATATCGAGACTGTGAAGGTGCCTACCAACCTTGGACTCATGGACCCAGATGTCCTTGAAGAAATTATTATGAAACATAACCCTAAGGCTCTTTTTCTTACAAGTTTTGCCGGTTATATAGCAGAACAGCCAATAAAGCAATTATACGAAGTCTGTAACGAAAAAGGCGTTGTTTTAGTCGAAGATGCTTCGGGAGCTGTGGGGGATAAAAAAAGAAGACTTTCAAATGGAGATCATGCTCATGTTATAATTGCATCAACTGGCTTTCCTAAAATAATAAACGTTGGAAATGGTGGATTTATTTCAACAGATAACTATAATATCTTTAAAGATGCTAAAATTATTTTAAACTCCACAAAAGCAGATCCAATAACATGTGCTGGAATTTCTGAAGAGATTAAAAATGCACCAGAGGTTTTGTCAAAAACCATAAAAGCATGTAAAATTTTAAAGAAAAAGTTCAAATCTACAATCCATAAAAACAAAAGAGGGATCACAGTTGCTTTATCTGTTGATGATCCAAAAAGAGTTGGACATGAACTCAGAAAAAGGCTCAAAACTGATAGAAGGAGTATCATAACCATCTGCCCAAGGTATGAGAGGATTATGGCGGATGCGGTGTGTATAGAGATAAAAAATCTTGATTTGAGGTGTCTGGAGAAGGACTATCTTGAGAATATCATTCAGAATATAGATGAAGTGATTAGGTCTCCAAGATAAGCAAAGTTGTTTTTTCCATTATTGCCCTTGAAATTCTACCTGCAATTTCTTCTTCTGTATCTGAAATTTTATAGATCTTTTTTAAGACATCTCTGTCTGGTTTTAGGACGGAATCATCTTTTTTTTCAAAAATAGCCTCCAATTTATTTAATATATCACCACAACCCACAAAAACAGCACAAATGTTCATTTTACCTTCTCTTATCCCTAAAATATCAAGTGCCTTTGATATTTGCCTTTGAGCAGATGATCTTATACATATCTCAATTCCAAGGTCATTTGCAATATTTTCTCCTCGCTCAAAGGCTTTTATTGCATGGATCGTGGCATGAAGTATGTGTTCCCTTCCAGCTATTTTATCTGCATCCAAAAGCTGGATGGTGCATCCCCCGCTGATTTTTTTTATCTTTGCTATTATATCATCCACATCTTCTATCTTGGACCTAAAACCCGCTATCTGGATATTGTATTCCATTCCATCCCTCTAAAAATAAACTTATCCCTCAATTAACCATTCGATTTTAAAAAAATAATAAAGAAATTAAAATTTACCTTTTAGCCTCTTTTGCTTTTCTATCACTTAATATCCTGTTTACTCCTCCTAAATACGCCTCTACACTTGCCATTATTATGTCTGCTTGGGTACTTCTGGCAGTTACAACATCTTCACCATTTCTAAGCTTTACAACAACATCAATTAGTGCATCTGTACCGCCGGTTATAGCATCTACATGATATTCTTCAAGTTGGATGTCTGCAACATCAGCTATGGCTTTTTTTATAGCAACAATAGCAGCATCAACAGGACCTACACCAACACCAGCCTCAAGCTGCTCTTTATCATTTATCCTGAGCTTTACAGATGCGGTTGGCATGACCTTGTTTCCAGATACTATGGTAAGATCTTCAAGTTCTACAGCCTTTTCAGGCAATATACCAAGCACATCTTCAGCTATTGCTTGAACATCAACATCTGTCACACGTTTTCCCATATCTCCAAGAGCTTTTATCCTTGTAAATATCTGGGCAAATTTTTCATTATCAACACGCAGACCCATTTCTTCAAGTCTTTTTTTGAGAAGATGAGAACCTATATGTTTTCCCATTACAAATCTTCGCCTGTGTCCTACAAGTTCTGGAGTTATAGGTTCATAAGTCTCTGCTTTTTTTATAACACCGTCTGCATGTATTCCTGATTCATGGGCAAATGCATTTTCTCCCACTATAGCCTTATTTGGCTGCAGATGTATACCAGTTAATCTTGCAACGATTCTTGATATTTCATAAAGCATCTTTGTATTTATTCGAGTTTTTATTCCATAAAGCGAATAAAGAGCCATTACAAGTTCTTCCAATGATGCGTTCCCGGCCCGTTCTCCTATCCCATTTACAGTAACGTGAACCTGACTTGCTCCTGCTCTTAATCCTGCGATGGAGTTTGCTACTGCAAGTCCAAAATCGTTGTGGCAGTGAACGCTTACAGGCACGCCTAACTTGCAAAGGGTACCATAGAATTCATAGGATCTTTCAGGAGTTAACATCCCGACAGTATCACAGGCGCATATTCTCTCAGCGCCAGCATTTATTCCTTCTCTGAATACTTGGTTTAGAAAATCAAAATCGCTTCTTGTTGAATCCTCTGCAGAAAGTTCTACAAGTAATCCGTGATCAACAGCATATTCTGTACTTTTGACTGCAAACTGTTTTACCTCTTCCCTTGTTTTTCTCAATTTGTGTTCTATATGAAGATCTGATGTTGGAACAACAAGGTGGATGCTTTCTACACCACAATCCAATGCAGCATCTATATCCATCTTAACAGCTCTTGTAAAACTGCATATTTCAGCAGAAAGACCCTCTCTAACGATTTTTTTTATTCCTAACCTTTCACCTTCAGATGTTATAGCAGAACCAGCCTCTATAACATCTACACCTAATTCATCAAGCTTTGTAGCTATTCTTAACTTCTCGTCTGGAGTTAAAGAAACTCCTGGAGTCTGTTCCCCATCTCTAAGCGTCGTATCGAATATTCTAACGTCCAATAAAACGATCCCCCGCTTTCATTTTTTAACCTCCTTTTTTAACAGAGATATCTATTTTTGATCAACTTTTTTTAAGAAACCTTTAAAAAAGGTTTCATCTAAATGAGGTTTTGATCAACTTTTTTTAACACAGATATTACTCTTGTCAAACTTTTGTGCATTCTTATCTTGTGCTGTTCTATTATTTTAAGTTTTGTACCCTCGATTAATTTATGAATATTCATGTAGTGAGGTGTTGCAATACAAATATGCCCCTTTTTTTTTATTATTTTTTGCATGGAGGATAGTGCCTCTTTGTAAAGCTTCTCACCTTCTTCCCCAGCAGTGGATGCTGAAATACCATAGGGCGGATCGGTTACGATGGCGTCTACCTTCTCAGGGATCTTTATATTTCTTGCATCACCCTGAAAAACCATGTAATCATCTATACCACAAAATCTGAGATTTTCTATAGTACCATTTACCATCTCTTCATCAATATCTACCCCAAAAAGCCTTGTTCCTATTATACCAGCTTCTATTAGAATACCTCCTGTTCCACAGAAGGGATCCAAAAGCACATCCATTTTTTTTACCCTTGATAGATTTACCATGCACCTTGCAAGCTTAGGATGCAGAGATCCCGGGTGAAAAAATGGTCTTTTGTGAGGTTTTAAATTGAAAAAATGCTTTTTGTCTATTTTTATTATTCTAATGCCAAAAAAAACTTTTTTACCTGTTACAACAACTCTTATAAACGTGGATGGATCCTCGAGGTTAACCTTTGCGTCTTTTAACTTTTTTTTTATGATAGCCCCAATTTCCCATTCCATGGCTTGCGAATCTAAATCAGCATGAGGGTTGATCTTTTTTACTCTTACAGCATAATCATCATCTACAACATTTTCCCATGGATATCTTTCAACATCAAATTTGAAATTTTCTATAGTGGTTTTAAAAAGAAACTTGCATATCTCGTGGGTGAATGCGAGTCTTTTTCCCATAACATCAACAACGTGAAGATCCTTATCAGCGCTATCTAATATTAAAATTCCATCGTACCAACATTTTATTGTATAGGGCAGGCCTTCCCCCTCTAAGCTAGCCATCACCTCTGCCTTAGGTAGAGTTTCATGCTCACGGGACAATATTAAAAGAAGTTCCATAGATTAGATAGCCTCCCGCTCAAGATCTTAGGAAGAATTGAAAAGATCATACCAGTCTTGAACATGTCTCCTATAAGGGGCATGTGGGAATCCATGTCCCCATATTTTGAAATTAGCTTTTCAGCGCCTTTTTCTTTAAGTTTTAAAAACATAAAATCAAGATCTTCATTGTCAAGTAGTTCAAAGATCTTTCGAATTTTGAGTTGGAGTTTCAGCTCATCTTCAAATATCTCTTTGTACTTGGAATCATAATCCTTCAGGATTTTAGGATCTTCAGATGATATTGCAGAAGATACCGCCTCAGATGCAATCTCAGCACAAATAGACCCCATTATCAATCCTCCACCAGTTGTTGGTTTCACCTGAGATGCTGCATCTCCTACCAATATTGTTCTACCGTCTACTATCTCTTTTTTAGGATCATATACAGGTATCACACCATGGTATTTTTTTAGAATTGATGCTTTCTGGAACCTTTCATCATGACTTAAAAACTCTTTCAATGTTCTACTCAAATCACGGTAGCCAGAACAGGCAGACAAACCAACCCTCGCAGTTGACTTTGATAGGGGAATTATCCACAAAAATCCTGGGGATATCCTAGAATTCACATGAATATGAACACAATCACTATCAAATATCTCTTCATGAGCATTAACCAAGCATTGTGTAGCCTGCATCGTCTCTGAGATTGGATTGAAGATCCTTGATACTACTGATTGGTAACCATCAGCACCAACGATAACCTCGGCTGATATTTTTTTATTTTTGAGGTGCACTTCCCCGGTTTTGGTATTCACTCTCTCTACACGATGATTTAAAAAAAGTTCTGCACCTTCGTCAACAGCTAATTTAGCCAAAAACCTATCGTATGCAACTCTATCCAAATCATACGCCTCACATTTATATCTACCCATTCAGAGTTTTAAAGCCCAACGAGCATAATGCTAATCGTGATATGTGTT